>JBFHKR010000316.1:0-1525 GCA_041595255.1 Chlorobiota bacterium | reverse complement strand
GTACGAGGCATTATGTATCAATAAAGACAAACCAGAAATGGAATGTAATGGTAAATGTCATCTATCTGATGAGATAAAAGAGCAAGAAACTGAAAAGAAAACTACTCCTTTACTCGACATCAACCTAAAAGACTATCCTATCGGATTTGTTCATTTCGTAGTACTAGATGAGTTGATTCCTTCGGAATTCGAACCCCAAGTAATTCCTATAAGAGAATACTCATTTCATCTAGAACAAGACATATTTCATCCCCCTAAGCAATTAGTATAAATACATATACTTACACAAAATTAAATTGCTTTTTTAACAAATAAATATTATAAAATAAAAATATATAAAAGGGATAACTATGTTTAATTCATTAAAATACATAGCATTATTGCTATTGGCAATCACTATGTTTTCGTGTTCAGATGATGACACTAATCCAGTAAAAGATACTGACGAAATAACTCTAAACTCAATCGTAAATAAAACTTCTGGTGACTATACGTTTGACTTATTATCAGAAGACACTGAATTAGAAGAAGGGCACAATATGTTTTACATTCGCGCTACGGACAATTCGGGTAACTCAATAGCTAATGATATATCAGTAAATCTGATGATGGATATGGGTATGATGATGCACTCTACACCATTTATGACCGAAGTCGTAACTATGAATGACAAAGAATACATAAAAGTAGATGCTACATTTATAATGGCAAGTGCTGGCGGTACTTGGTTTCTGACATTGAAATCGGAGACTATGAATATTGATGAGAGAATAGATTATACAGTAACAGCAACAGGAAATGTGAAGCGATTTACATTTGATGAAAAATCATATTTCGTAACACTTCGCTCTTTGGATTCTCCCAAAGTGGGAATGAATGATTTCATAGTTTCTATTCACACTCGTGAATCTATGATGATTCACCCTGCAGTTACTGATTTGACTACTGAAGTAGAGATGCTTATGCCTTCTATGGGGCATGGCTCAGATGGGAATGTAAGTCCAGTACATACTGAAAATGGTGTTTACGCAGGTAAAGTAAACTTCAATATGACAGGCGATTGGCAAATTACGCTTAAGTTGAAAAGAGGCGATATTATGATTGGTGAGCCAATAGTTTACACATTGGATTTCTAATCTAAATCTTAAAGAGAAATGGGTGTACCAACTCGGTGCACCCACAGTCTCTGGAGAATTAAATGAAAAAGTTAATATTACTATTACTATTACCATATTTATTGATAGCAGCTACTGAAAAGGATTCTATCTCAAATATTGAGTATAAGTCTGATGAGATTATTGTCATTGACGATGATTTTAACGCTGTTCAGAAGAATATGAACACTGTACTCAACTCTGTAGACGATTTGCTCAAATATAATAATTCTATAGATTTGATTACCCGAGCTAATTTCGCATCCGAAGCAATAGTGCGCGGTTATGATCAGAATAGATTGAGCGTAACTATCGATGGTATGCGTATGTTTTCAGCTTGTATAGATAAGATGGATCCAATAACTTCGTAC
>JBFHKR010000315.1:0-1537 GCA_041595255.1 Chlorobiota bacterium | reverse complement strand
GTCAAACCTATTTTTATGGTGAAGAGGAATTCCAAACGGGGTTTCACTATGGCTTGGGTGGATACTATAATTACTACTTCGATAGGGATTACTACTTAGGTTTAAAGGCATCATATTTACATTTAAATACTACTTTTAGAGAATATGAACCTGAAGTTATAAATATAGATGGTCAAGCTGTTGATGGAGAATTCGAACATTATTTTGATTACAATATAGAGACAATCAATTTGACTTTAGGGGGTGGTTACAGACTAAGCCAGAGATTTGCTGTTGAAGTTGGAATTCTCTATACCTCCCCTATCTCAGATTATCAAATACATAGTAAAGAGACGATAGTAAAACCTGTAGATGCTGGTGTTTTCAAAGAGGAAGGAACAAGAATTAGAAATGAACAACGGTTTTCAATCCCTTCTAGTAGTTCTAAATTTGGTGCTTCGCTTGGTTTGAATGGCTTATTTCCAATGAACAAAAGCGAGACTATTTTCCTAAAGCCGTCATTATCATATAGCTATATATTCTCCGATAACTTAGACAATCTAACTAGCTGGAAGACTGATTTTGTTGACTTATCTATAGGTGTTAGTTTCATTCTAGGAGAAAATGAGATCTTCGGAGAAAAAAACAAAGTTATAGAACCAGAGTTTACAATTGCTTTATTTGAGTTAAATGGAACAGTGGAGCGTTCATTGAGGAAAATTCAAATGAGTTATGCTGAAGCTAAGGATTTAACAACTTCAAAAATCAATAAAATCGTTTTAAAACCTAGACGATCACTTATTACTTACGTAGGAATTAAAAATAAGTTTGACAGAACAGTTAGTATTCGTGTACTAGCGAACGAAAAACAAGTCTATAAAATAGAGAGTTTAGAAGAATCTAATCGACTTGAAATAGAGATAGATAACCTTATAAAAAATATCGAAGAAAATGAATTAGATTTTGTAGTAACTTCTGCTGATGGATACGACAAAATGATAAATATCCCGATCGAATTCAATAAATCTGGTGAGTTGAATTACATTCTATCTAATAACCCTGAAGAAATATTAGAATATCTAAATGATAATCCATCGAAGAAATACGAACTATACACAGAGGACAAATCTATCTACAAATCACTATCAAAATCATCTGCTTCTAATATAACAATTCTCCCCAAAGGGAACTTTACTTATCACTTCGACCAGCTCGAAGATATGAAGTATCTTCTTGTAGTGGAATGATTACACGATAAATACATTATTTTCATTAACAATGTAACTTTTGTGCTATTTGATTTGTTATTTAACAATATGTCTTTTTTATTACAAACTAAGTCAATGGGAAAAATTCAAGTTGTCAAATAATATAAAAATATACTTACTTTATTTTTTTTTATATCAAATTTTCTTTTAGCTTTAGATTCGAACGATACTCCTTTACTATTTGGTAGATACACAAAGTTTTCAATAGGGATTGGTGAGAAGAAAATCTATGATATTAGAGACCCTGTACTTTCTAAAGGTCCTGTAATTAATATTGAATTAGAACACTT
>JBFHKR010000314.1:0-1551 GCA_041595255.1 Chlorobiota bacterium | reverse complement strand
TTGATAGAGCTACAATAAAAGAAGTTGAAGCATATAGAAAAAGAAATAATATAAGCTATCCTGTCTATTATGGGTGTAACTTTCTTAGAGAAAATAATATCAAGTCTTACCCAAGCATGATAATAATTAATAAAAGTCTTGTCATTATAGATATTCTACATCAGAATGTATTTAGTTCTGATGAATATATTGATTTTGTAAATAAATATTTGAAATAAAAATGAAAATTTTAGCAAGTATTTTATTATTTAGTATATATATACCAACACTCTTCTCAGCAGAGATTATAGGTTTAGATTCTATTAATCTTGGAGATAAAATCGAAATACTCAATCTTAAAAAATCAGTATATACTGGTGAAATTGATACTAATATAATATATTTAAGATTATTTGAGAACCCTAATGCTGACAAACCAAACATGTTAGTAAAAGGTTTAGAATATGCTAATAATTATGTGTATATAATCAAAGATTCTATGTACATATATTCAGATAGTACCATGGAGTATATAAAAAACAAGACCAATATCTTTGAATTTGATAATGAATTTACTGTTTTTGATTATTACTTAATTCGAAAAATAAACCCATTTACAGCACTCCAAAATTATAGAACTAATATTCAATTAAAATCCAATACAGAAGTTCGTCCTATTTCAAATGAGATTTATCATCATTATCAATTCAAACATAGTAATGGATTTGAGTCAGCTGTGGAATTATATATCGATACTAAGGATTTTGATAAATTTGAATATGTAAGTTACTTAATTGAAAATGGAGATTCATTAGACCAGTTGTACCAGCACTTTATATTTAGAAAAAGCAAAGACAATATTATATTTGAAGAGATGGATCGTTTTTACGTAGAAGATTATCTTAAGTATAGTGAAGCCATTATTACTCCACTACCGATTGATAAACCAAAAAAGATTGCTATTGACGATACTATTAATTTAGATTACACTTTAATCGGATTAAATAGAAGTGATATAAATTTACGTGAATATTTTAAAGAAAATGAATTTTTATTTGTTTATACTTGGGGAACATGGTGTGCTCCTTGCTTAAGTAATATTGAAAATATAAAGAAATTCAATAATGAATTCAAATCTAATGGATTCGTTACTATTATGTATGAGAAAGGTAAAGCAACTAAGCAAGAAATGCAAACTTATCTCAATAGAAAGAAAACTACATATCCAGTCTATAGTAATTTTAATTTTGTTAAGTATAATAACTTCTATTCTTTTCCAGCTTTTGCGGTTATAAATAAAAACGGAGTCGTTGTGGACTTAATATTAGGTGGTTCGGATGAAGTTTTTTTATATCAAAGTATCCTTGATAAATATAATAAATAGCATTGTCTTTATTTCGCTTCCAATTCTAATTTTTTATTATTTCAATTTGTAACTTATCGGCATATAAATTGTCTTATAACTTGTATAATCGAAAAATACAGGATATTATATGAAATTTATTTACACTTTTACATTTTTGTTTATTCTATTCCACACAATTTCATTCTCAGCTCAATGGGAAGTAATGG
>JBFHKR010000313.1:0-1558 GCA_041595255.1 Chlorobiota bacterium | reverse complement strand
ATAATTATTTTGCCACTATATCCAGACTTTGTTATATCATCAGTACTATTTGATGATATAATGTTATATTTAAACAGTCCTACTTGTATTCCTTTTTCTTTATTTGGGAAATTACCCGAATAATAAAAAACATCACTATTTAGTTTGGAAAACTGTATATCCTTCGAGTCGCACCACCATTCATTATTTGGTAATTTATCATCATATAGCTGTACATCTCTGATTAACTCCATAGTAGCTAAATCCCAAACTTTTAGATATGCTTTTCCATTGTTGAGTGTAGCAAGATACTTCCCGTCATCTGAAACTGCTATTGATGAAAACTCATACCCTTGATAATCGGTTAGGTCTTTCACTAATTCCATTGTCTCATAGTTATAGACTGAGACTTTGCTCTTAACCTCAAAATTATTTGAATTCCCATTGTCACCATATTGGGTAACATATACATAAGGTCTAATAGGGTCAACAGCAATGTTTTTTATATACGCTGTGAACCCTTCTGGACGAGATACAAACTTTCCTTTAATCAATTCAAAAGTTTGTAAATTCCTCAACTCTAAATCACCACCTCTTCCACTAGTAACAACTATTCTATTGCTATCAGGTGTAAGTTCAAAATTGGCAAAAGAAGCATAGTATCCTGGAATTTCTCTAACAAGCTCTCCATCTTCAACAGATCTAATTTGAAATCTACTACCTTCAGCTATTCCATAAAGCAACAAAAAGTTATCTCCGTTAGGTAGTATCTCAATATCATGTATATTGTCTTCTAGTGCCTTATTCCAAACAGGGATTATCTCAGCGCTATGCAGCACTGCGGTGATTATAAAGATAACTAATATTAATTTTTTCATGTTTTTTCTCTTTCCTTTCCGCCGGTTAAAACCGGTACAAGTCCTCCCTTGAGGAAGGGTTTAGGAGGGTGTTAAAGCTTTAGATAATATTTAAACCCTACCCCTCCCTCACTACTTTATATGTTTTCACATCATTCCCACAGTTGATAGTAAGAAAGTAAACGCCTGAAGGATAGGAAGTAAAGTCTATTCTCAAATCTCCTACTTGGTTCTGAATTGATGATTGGAAAATTATTAATCCATTTATATCATTAATTTGATAGTTTATAAGTGGTTCAATGCAAATGAGTTCTATATTAACAAAATTATTCGTTGGGTTTGGAATTACTTTAATTTCTTCTTCATAATTTGATTTTGTATTAGATGCAATGTCGTATTGGAATTTACAGATTATACTACCTTCAACACCTAGAAAGCAATTATTTTTTTTATTATAATTTGTTTTAGTACCAGGGTAAATTCCTGTTGGTTTGTAATATCTATCAAAAGTATTATTTGTAAAATTATTGAAGTATAAGAATCGACTGCTATAAACTAAACTTCTATAATCATTATCAAATATAATTATTTTGCCACTATATCCAGACTTTGTTATATCATCAGTACTATTTGATGATATAATGTTATATTTAAACAGTCCTACTTGTATTCCTTTTTCTTTATTTGGGAAATTACCCGAATAATAAAAAACATCACTATTT
>JBFHKR010000312.1:0-1571 GCA_041595255.1 Chlorobiota bacterium | reverse complement strand
GTAATTGATAGATTGTTATTTGTCATTTCAATCTATTATACTCAAGGTATAAAAATTTAGATGACATGTCATAAGAATCTAAAGATATACCATAGCTTTTACTTTCTTTTAAAATATAAATTACTCTGAAACTCCTTTTGGTTATATGTTAGCAGAGTAGCAAACCTTGGACGTTATTTACTCAGACACAATTAAATATATAGCTGCACTAGTGAGAAAATCGGTTACGGCAATCTTTTCAATATGCTGTTGTGAAAGTGATTATTAATTTTGTTAATTCTTTAAGTAGTAACTACAGCTCTTTTTTTCAAAGAGTTCGCAGGTGTAGTTCCTATTTGGGATTAAATAACGTTTATATTCTCTTCCTAATACTCTATTACCACCCTGATTAATTTTGTCTTTATTCCTACAAAAGAAACCTTGACCAAGTCCCACAGCCCACACAGAGTACTTACAATTGAGACATCTTTCTTCTATTGTGTAATTCTTAACTGTTAGGTACTTTACGATTTCTTTATTATATACAAAAGTCGGTTTATAATCCGAATGAATGAAATAGAAATTAGCACCTTTAGATAGTATAACATATTGTTGTATCCATTCATACAATTTAGATTTTATACTTTTTATTCGTACTGCGTATCTGATGGTGTAAGAATTTGTTCGAATATCAAAACTTATATGAATCCATCCCTTTCTTTGTAGTGATTTTATTATCAAATCTCCAGCTGGAGCTGCTTTATTAGTCTTCTTTGCTTGCTTCTCATATACCAATTGTATATCAGTTGTAGTTAATCCGAATATACTAGGATTCTCTAATACGTAATCAAAATGAGAGGTTGTAAATTGGTAGTACTCATCATCTGGTGAGATCCAAAAGGCTTCTACAGACATAACGTACTCCGATGTTAGTTTAACAAACGTGAGTACCAAGACAGATTTTTTACAGCAATTCTACTGTCGCATCATCTTACCACCGTAGAACTTTTCTCGGTTGGTACACATCTAAGTGTTCTTGATACTGATTCAAAATTAATTAAATATAACGTGTTTAAAAAATCACATCTTTAAATCTGTACTTAACTAAATACTTTATTAAGATATAAAAATAGATGAATAATCAATAAGTTACTACTGTCAAATATCATATACAGATACAACTAAATTTACAGAAGTACTTGATAAATAAAAAAGTAGATGTATCTAATTTCAATACGTCTACTTTTTACAATTAATATTATTACACTAACGTTTTTATAAATAAGTTGTAGTTCTTAATCTCTCAAGTATTTATAAATATACACCTTCTCTCCATTAATATAGTGTATGAAACATAGTCTTGGAAGCTCATCCCTATTAAAATGCATATAAGCAGTATTAGAATTAATGGGGATATTGATACATCTAATTAATTTTCCATTATTAGAATAAATCGAAAATGTACCTGAATTAATAACTTTATTAGAAATAAGCGAGAATTCTATATAATCACCAATATTTAAAGTATTTAATTTAAGCTCATCGTTTTGAGGAAATTTTAGAATATTACTTATTCGCTCATTTACTTCTGC
>JBFHKR010000311.1:0-1579 GCA_041595255.1 Chlorobiota bacterium | reverse complement strand
ATTGTTAATTACTTCAGCAGATTGAAGAATATGTAATTTAACTACATTAACTTCTTCTTCTTCAAGTGTATCACCATTCAAATATTTTTTAAGTATCCTGCTCTCAAGATTTAGACAGCCTAATTGAGAAAGAATTGCTGCTGTCCCAATTTCCCAAACTTGGTCTGGATAATACTCGGTAGCAATAATTTTAGCTAACTCCTCTAGCCTTGAAGTTTTAGATTTAAACTCTTCATCAGCATTAGAAATTAAATTTACAAAAGATTGAATTACACCATTAATCGTTTTATTTAAAAGTGTCTTTATTTTTGTTTCACTTTCTTTTAGCTTTGCAGTTCTTTCTTTTACTAAGTCTTCTAGTTGATTATTTAATTTTTCTAATTCTATCTTTTGAACGTTTATTTGTTTGTCTTTGTAATAACTTTTAAATGCTTCAGTTATAGTAAGCATAAGGTTCTCTTTTTCCCATGGCTTAGCAATATAACTATATAAATTTGCATTATTAATGATATTTATAATACCATCTTTAGTTACTTGACCAGTCAATAGAATCCTTCTTGAATTTGGAAGTTTTTTAAAAGTTCTAATGAGTAGTTCGTCACCTTTCATCCCTGGCATTTGATAATCAGAAATTATAATAGGTATATCAACTCCCTCTTGAATTTCTTCGATTATTTCTAAAGCCTCTTCTGCACTTTCTGCGAATTCAACATAGAACTTACTTTTTAAAGTATCATGAATCTCATTTTTTAAAGAAGTAAGTATTATTTTTTCATCGTCAACACATATAATTATTGGTTTAGTCATAATTTTAACTCATAACTTTTGGTAATTTAATTGTGAAAGTTGTACCTATTCCAATTTCACTTTCTAAGCTTATCAAACCATTATGATGATTAACTATTTTATTAACTATATCTAGACCTAATCCAGTCCCCTCTCCAATTTCTTTTGTTGTGAAGAAAGGTTGAAATATTTCTTCTCTTATACTAATTGGTATCCCTGAGCCACTATCTTTAACTTTAACGAATACATTTTCTTCATTATCATCAACAATTATTGTCAGATTTCCTTTGTATTCCATTGAGTGGAGTGCATTATCAATTAAATTAATCCAAACTTGTGAAAGCATATCGGGATAACATAGAATCTTTCCTCTAAATTTATACTCTTTAATTAGATTAATAGAATACTTTATTTTCGAATTATAAAGAGTTAGTACTGATTCTATACTTTCAACTATTGAATAACTAGTCGGATTCAACTTCAGAGTTGGGTTATTTCTTGAATAATTTCTAAGAGAATACACAATATTCTGGACTTTATCCAATGAAATTTCAACAATCTTTATACTATTAGTTATTCCTACTATGCTAGACAGAATTTTAAAAGTAGTTTCAGGGTCATTAAATCTTAACATTTTTTTACAATTTTCATCTAAATCAAAGATATTTGATGCTAACAATAATTCAGCAATATTAAATGAATCTAAGTTAGGATATAATTTACTTATCTGGTTATTTAGATTTCGTTTTACTACTCTTTCCTCTTTAGTAGTTAAATCATTATTAACTAAGAT
>JBFHKR010000310.1:0-1592 GCA_041595255.1 Chlorobiota bacterium | reverse complement strand
GATTGCTTCAATATAGCAGATTCATCGGAGTGGTATAGAGCCTATTATAGAGCAGTTCAGGATGTCAATGGTGCCATTAGATATATGATTAATAAAGCAGACGAATATAATATAGACCCAAACAATGTATTTTTAGCTGGAGAAAGCGCAGGTGCTTTCACAGCTATTGGAACTGCATTTATCGATAGTGAAGATGATGTGCTAAGTAACTTCACGCAAGAATTACCAGATATCGCTGCACCAAATAATTTGTACGAAACCCCTTGTATTCAGGAACTCGAGATAGCAAACTCTATAGATGAAATGAAATTAAAAAGACCAAATTTGGGTAGTTATCAAGGGACACTCAATCAGCCGGCTAAATCAGAATATACTATTAGAGGTGTTGCTGGATTTTATGGAGGTGTTATGAATAATATCTTCCCTTCTGATAAACTGGAATTACCAGCACTGTATATGTTCCATCAGCCAAATGACCTCATTGTACCAATTAACTATGGTACAGTTTTCGAAGGGTATAATCAATGCACTAGAGATATACTTAGTTGTCAGAATATAGTTAATCGTAAATCCCTTTGGGGAAGTGTAGGAATAACCAATATCCTAGATACAATGGAAGCTATGCAACAACTAATACCAACTTATAAAATAGAACTTACTAATAATAATGCTAACTGCATAGAGCAAATAGCCGATCCTTCAAAGGGAGGGCATCAGTATGATAATTATTGGCTTCGCACTAGCAGTGCAGCTACATTTTTAGCGGACTATATAGTTGATTGTGTCGTAGAAACTGGATTGAATAGCAGTAATAATAGACCGAAAATAACAATATTTCCAAATCCGACTAGAGACAGTAAATTTTATATTAATAATGCTGTTGGTAAAATAGTAATATCAAATTCTTATGGACAGATATTAATGGAATTACAAAATCTTGAAAATCATTTAACTTTAGACCTACAAAAGTATTATTTAACTTCAGGAGTATATTTTATAAGTATTGCTAATGAAAAAAACATAGAATACCATAAGTTTATTGTCCGATAATATGATTATTCTTATTTTTGCACACTAATAATCTATAGCCTACGTAAAACAGCTATTCATTAATATTATAAACCAACCTAAAAGTATATTATTATGACATATAAATTAATTGCTCTATGTATAGCCATTATGTTCATGACTTCATGTGGAGATAAAAAAGAGAATAGCGAGAGCCAAGAAAACTCGACAACGGAAGAATCTTACGTACCACCAATAGGCAATGAAGGTGCTGATCAAGGCCAGTCAAACAATCAAGCTGACGTACAAGCAATGAATACTCCTCAAAACCCTGTTAAGATGCCAACTAGAAAATTAACTGATGCTGACCTTAAAAAATTGGCTAAGATATTAAATCAATTGCAAGCAATAAATATACAATCACAAGAAACGATGATGGCCGCTGTTCAAAAGCAAGGAATGGATCCACAACGATTCTTACAAGTACAGCAGAGTTTACAAAATCCTGAGGCTGCAAAAAGTATATCGGCAGATGAGAAAAAGAAATTTGAAGCATCTATGAATGCAATTGGAGCTATACAAGT
>JBFHKR010000309.1:0-1599 GCA_041595255.1 Chlorobiota bacterium | reverse complement strand
TAGTGAATAGTGTTCTAAGTGAAAAATCAAATGATATATCAGTATATCCGAACCCAATGGATGATATACTAAGTATAGATTTACCAGCTATAACAACAGAAGAGCTAACTATTGTAGTTACAGATTATCTAGGAAGAAAAGTTTATAGTAGAAACACTAATGCTTTATCTAATAAACTGGAATTAAATCTATCAAGTTTACTATCAGGTGTATATAATATTTCTATAATCGAGGGAATTAATAATATCTACACCACTAAGATTGTGAAGAGATAGGGTAAATCATCTGATTTTTTTAAATCGAGATGAAACTGAAACTGAATCTACGATATTAATATGTACTGGTATTTTATATGATTCCAACTTTGAACGACAATGCTGTCTAATTTTCTTTTTTAATTCTTTTAATTCTTCGGGGTGTAATAATAAAATATCTGCCCCGACTACGAATCCTAATAAAGCATTCTCAACTCCATAGACAGTACAAGATTCTATATTATCTATTTCACATAGAACTGATTCAACTTCAGCAGGATATACTTTTTGTCCACCAACATTTATTATATCTGTTTCACGTCCTAATATTCTAATCCAATCACCATCAGTTTCGACTTTATCTTGAGTATTAAACCAACCTTCTTCATCAAAGGGGGAAGGAGCGTTTAAATAACCTAACATTGCAGATTTTGCTTTTATAAATAGTATATCATCTTTGATTTTTGTCTCGTAACCTTCCCCACCTACTTTTAGCCAAATAGAGTCACTTGATTTAGACTTCGAACGCAATATTCCTAATTCACTTAATCCATATGCTTGTCTCAATTGAATGTTCGGAAATAATTTATTAAAAGTTTTCAAAGTAGATTCAGGCATAACTTCAGTACCATAAGAAATAGTCTTAAGGGATGAAATATCATACTTCTCATAAGATTTAGAAATTAAAATCATTGATAAAAATGTAGGTGAAAGTGGAAGATGCTCAACTTTATATTTTTCTACAAGCTTACAAACATTATCAGGATTTCTATTTTCTATAGGGATTATTGTACCAGCATTTGATAAAATATATAGTATTGTATTTATACCACCAATATGATCGAAAAGGTAAAATGAAATAGTTTTTTGAGCAATTCTTTTAACTTTAAACTTTTCTAGTATGGGCAGAAAATCATGAACTGAGGCTTTACTTTTCCCAGTAGAACCAGATGAAAAAATAATAAGACCTGGAGATTTTATTTCTTTTAATTTAAGAAGTAAGTCATGTTTAGGAGTAACATTTCTTCTTTTTATAATTAGCTCTTCTTCGACGAGGTCAATTACAAACTCAACTTCTCCAATTTCATAATACTCATCTATGTTGATCACTTCAAGAGATATTGGAACTAAACAATTACCATTATCTATTAAGGCGAGCATTAATGCAATTGATTCAGGTTTGTATTCTGACCGAATAGAAACAATGTCACCTGACTGAATTCCATTTAATTGAATCTCTTTTTTATAATACTCGAATCTTTCAAGTACCCATTTATAACTATATTCCTTTTCTTTGAAAACTAAAGCAATATCATCAGAATTATCTTTGAATACTTTTAAAAGG
>JBFHKR010000308.1:0-1602 GCA_041595255.1 Chlorobiota bacterium | reverse complement strand
TAGTCATCTTTTTGATGGGAATAGTCAATAGTTATTTCCCAATAGACAAGGTCAAAAACTATCTTTCTAGACATAAATTATATGGGTTAGAGTATTTAATGGCGAGCTTATTCGGAGTAGTAACTCCTTTCTGTTCTTGTTCGTCTGTCCCTCTGTTCATAGGTTTCGTACGAGGAGGAATTCCTCTTGGGGTTACGTTCTCATTTCTGATTACCTCGCCACTTGTCAATGAAGTTGCGATAGGGCTTTTCATCGGTTTATTCGGACTAAAAACAACCGTTATCTATGTCATAAGTGGCGTGTTGCTTGGAACTATATCCGGAGTGATACTTCAAAAACTAAATCTAGAGAAATACCTAACACCTTGGGTAAAAGAAGTACTTGCAAATGCACAAAGAGAACAAGACGTTTTTGTAGCAGAAAAACAAACCCTCACCCAAAGATTGCCCGTAATCTGGGAAGAAGTCCTGACGATTATCAAAGGAATAGTTCCCTATGTTATCGTTGGTATCGCCATTGGCGGACTGATGCACGGTTATATACCCGAGGGATTCTTCGAACAATATATGGACAAGGACAATCTATTCGCAGTACCAATCGCTACTATATTGGCAGTTCCAATGTACTCAAACGCATCGGGTATATTGCCAGTAGTTCAAGTTTTGGTAGCAAAAGGAATACCACTTGGAACTGCAATCGCCTTTATGATAGGCGTTGTGGGGTTATCGTTACCAGAAGCAATGCTACTCAAGAAAGTTTTGACTGTAAAGCTAATTGTCATCTTCTTCAGTGTTGTTACTCTCTGTATCATCATATCAGGCTATTTATTTAATGTGTTGTTGTAGAATATCTAAAATAAGTCTATTTTGCAAAAGTAAGTACACTTTACCTAACCAAAATAAATGTCAATAATATGAGAATCTTAATACTTATTTTTCTATTTCTAGCTTCTAATCTCTATTCTCAATTCAATCTTTCATTTGATAAATTATACATAGAGTGTGAAGATAAGTGGATTGCTTCTAAAACCGACGATGACAGTACTTACTCTTATGGTTTCGTGTACTTAGACGAAGAAGCTGGGTTAACATATAGCTATAAAGGTACCTTTAAGCTAAACTCAGATAACACGATAGAAGTTAATAAATTAGGTCAACTGATTATATACAGAGTAGAGCCAAGGAATGCAAAGGCTGCTATAATACCAGAATCATTATTCCAAGAATTGCAAGTTGAGCCTATTCCTGAATGGCTAGAAATTTACAAAAAGAATACTATACCAGTTAAGAGGTTATATAGATGGGGGTTTACATACAATGCATGGGGCATGTGTGACAAAGCACTTGAAAAATTATTACAAGCTAAAACAATTGATCCAGATTACAGTGGACTTGCCGTAGAAATCGCTTATTCTTATAACTGCCTTAGCAATTTTGATAAAGCAGCAGAAGTTCTGTCGGCAGCAATAAAGTCTGAACCTGAGAATGCCTACATAACTAAAGAATATATTTATTCTTTGGTCCGTAAAAAAGACATTGATAAAGCTACTGAAGTTTATTACAACTCCGTCGATCTTGAAATAGATAGTGTTTATAATGCTGC
>JBFHKR010000307.1:0-1612 GCA_041595255.1 Chlorobiota bacterium | reverse complement strand
TTCTTATTTTTGCATTCGAAATTTTTGCCGGAGTAGCTCAGCTGGTTAGAGCACTGGAATCATAATCCAGGTGTCGGGGGTTCAAGTCCCTCCTCCGGTACATAAAAAGGTCTTTACTTAATTGTAAAGACCTTTTTTTGTTTCTATACTTTATCCTCATCTCTCATATTACTATAAAATTTCAAGAATAAAATGTAGATTAGGTATTAGTATATTTAGAACAAGAGAATAACAGTTTGAAAATAACAATTAGTATAACGCTTTTTCTAGTACTCTATCTAGTTTCTTGTGATTCCGAAGTATCACAAAAAACAACGGAATTTTATGGTGATTCAGGTAATTCACAAAAGATAACGGAATATTATAATGATTCTATTATGATAGAAAATACTTCAGAAAATGATATGTTTATCCTCGTAAATGATTGGTTTATTCTAAATGGTAGTAGTCTTAATAATAGAGACCAATTCAATATTTGGAGTACTGATTTTGTTAGCAATAAACTACATTTTTCGAAGTTTGAACATAAATTCCAGAAAATTAGTATTCCTGGATGTTACTTAGAGTCTATACTTTCAAGTGTTCCTTTATTTTATAGAATTAAACCAAAAGAGAACTTCAAAATTCATATCAGTCTAAATACTAAATATATAGAGAATGACTTGAATTATTTAAATTATCATATCTGCTATTTTAATGATATCAATATACTGGATAGTCTTAGTGAATATAAAATTAGAAATTCTAATAGTTTATCATTAGTATTTGATACAAATATTTTAAGAATTTCTAAGTTTCTCGATACAATCAGTATTGAAGACCGAGAATTGTTGGAATCGATTGAACATCTGGATATAATCGAATCTAAATTAATTAGAAATTATAAACTTAGAATAAATTAAATTATGAATATATTATCAATACCGATTATAATAAAACTAGTTTTAGTTTTAATAGTATTATATTTAATACTATTTGGACTAATAAATTTTGCAACAATCAGAACAGCTGAAGTGCCAATCAGTTGAGATGATTCAAAGTCAAATGGAACTTTTATTTCTGATTATAAACTATTGGATTCGATTATTAAAATAAATGATGAAATATATACAATTAATGAAATTTGGAGTGCTTACGGTATTGCATCATTCTATAATATATTCATACGAGCCGATGTTGAGATTTTCCAACCAGAATTTTTAATTAATTTAGAAAATGGATTTCATTTTATAATAAAACACATGGATTATAAATTATTTTTTCCTGATTTTTCCGAAAAGCCATCATATCTCGGTGGAAATGGAATAGAAGAAGATTTTATCTTGAATTATCAATTACAACATAGCGATACATTAAAATTAAAATCTCTTGAAACAGTTAAATTTTTTTTAATTGACCCTCAAGGTATTAAAGTAAATGAATTTACACTAATTAAAAAGTAAGTGAATATCAATCGCTTTTAAGTAAACCCTCACTCCAATATCCTAACAAAATCATTTACCAAATCTATTAGCTCTTCCCTATTCTTATATCCACGAATAGTGTATCGTATATAATTATCTTTGTCAACAATGACAATAGTTGGGAATCCGAATACATTTAGTTTTCTGGG
>JBFHKR010000306.1:0-1646 GCA_041595255.1 Chlorobiota bacterium | reverse complement strand
TGAAAAGCAGGAAAAAGTTGAAGTCGAAATAACAGAACTAAGCTGGGGCGATGGGAAAGTAAAACTATTAGCTGCTTTCAATTCTAATACTGCTCCTGATGTACTCGAGCTTGGCTCCGATTGGGTATCACAATTTTCTTCGGCTGGTGTACTTTCAGATATAAGTCATCACGTAGAGATGAGTAAATACCTTGATTTTGCACAAGAGCCGTGCCGCTGGGAAAACGGAATTTACGCATTGCCATGGATAGTAGATACTCGTGTACTATTTGTCAATATGGATTTGCTAAAAGCTAATGGATTTGAAAATCCGCCAACTACTTACGCTGAAATGCTAGAAATGAGCAAAGTAATAAATAAAGGCGATATATATGGATTCGGGATAAATGGCTCCGACAAGCATAGATTATACAAAAAAGTTCTAAGCTTTATATGGTCAGAAGGTGGTAATATATACGATGGTAAGAATTTCCAATTCGACTCACCGCAAGTAATAGCAGGAGTACAGAAGTACAAAGATCTTGCTCAATACGGAATTGTAGATACTCAAAAAGAGCTAGACAATTATTTTGCAAAAGGAAGATTAGCTTTCTGGATTTCAGGTAGTTGGTTACTAAAAACTGTAAATGAATTCGCAAAAGTAAAAGATATGCAATTAGTTCGAATACCAGATTTCAGTAATAATGGAGTATCTTTTGCCGGAGGGGAGTATCTTTCAATTAGTAAAAAATCTGAGAATCAAGAGCTTGCATTGAAATTAGTTAAGTTTTTGACTGATGGTAAAAATTCAGTTGAATTTTGCCGTAATATACCTGAGGCAGGGTTTCCGGCAGATAAAGAATACTATACTTCCGACTTTTATGACAGTGAGTACAAGGCAGTATTCGCAAAGCAATTAGAAAGCTCGAAAATGACACCCATGCACCCAAAATGGCTAGAAGTAGAAGAGCTATTCGAAGGAGCAGTAGAACAAATCCTCTATGACAGAATGACAACTGAACAAGCAATGAAAGACCTACAATCGAAAATGAAAGGATTATAAGAATGGGACACCATCACTATCACGACCATTCGCATAGTCACTCTCACGGACATCACCATCATCATGGCGATTTGAGTGGGAAGCGACTTGGTTTCTCTGTAGTCCTTAACCTTACTATAACTGTAGTACAAATAGTGGGTGGAATCCTCTCAAACTCGCTGTCATTGCTTTCCGATGCGGTGCATAACCTAAGTGATGGTGTAGCTCTTTGGATAGCTTATATAGCTAACAAAGTATCTAAAAAGGTTGCAAATAAGGAAATGACCTTCGGATATAAAAGAGTAGAAATACTTGCTGCCTTTGTAAACTCATTGACCCTTATATTGATTTGTGGGTATTTGGTTTATGAAGCTATAGTCAAATTCACAAACCCAGAAACTATAGATGGCTCTCTAATGCTGATAGTAGCTACTATTGGGCTATTAGCAAATGTGATATCAGTATTACTTTTACAAAAAGATAAAGACCACAACATAAATATAAAAGCTGCTTACATACACTTAATGGGTGATACGCTGTCTTCTGTAGCTGTTATCATAGGCGGTATTCTGATATGGCTGTACGATGTTTATTTGGTTGACCCAGTTGTTACACTGCTAATCTG
>JBFHKR010000305.1:0-1656 GCA_041595255.1 Chlorobiota bacterium | reverse complement strand
ATACTTCTGATACAATAGACAATCTACCTAATATTGAGTATGACTATGTAATAACGGTATGTGACAATGCGAAGGAACGTTGTCCTATATTGCCTGGCAATCATAAGAAACTTCACCATAGTTTCCCAGATCCTGCATCTGCTAAAGGAACTGAGGAAGAAGTCGCTGCGATATTTGCATCCGTCCGAGATGAGATAGAGGCTTATGTAAATAAATTTGTAGAAGGTTTGGGGTAAGTTTCTAATCATTCAGATAACAAAAACGAATTATGAATATAATAATATTATGCAGAGCAAACGCCTGCCGTAGTCAACTGGCAGAGGGGTTGTTTAGAAAGCACTTGAGCGATAAACACAGTGTATATTCTGCTGGATTGGAACCAGAAGAAGTTAACCCCAATGCTATAAAAACTATGGCAGAAATAGGAATTGACATAAGTAATCACACCTCGAAAACTGTCGATGAACTTCCGAATGTAGAGTTTGATTATGTTATCACTGTTTGCAATAGTGCCAAAGAGAGATGCCCAGTTATACCAGGCAATCACAAAACAATACATCAATGGTTTGCAGACCCATCGAAGGTAAAAGGAACTGATGAGGAAATTGCAGATGCTTTCGCATCTGTAAGAGATGAGATAGACGAGTACGCAAGAGAGTTTGTATCAAGTATATAACAAAACACATAGATTTAAGATATAATAATATAATAAACTAAATTAGGTAAATAAAATGTCAAAAGTGATTAAAATATTGGGGACGGGATGTTCCAAATGTGTAACAATGACAAGCATTGTGAAAGATGTAGTTGCTGAAAACGATATCGATGCAACAGTAGAAAAAGTAGAAGATATAGCAGAAATAATAAAATACAATATAATGACTACTCCAGCATTGGTCGTAGATGAAGTAGTAACTATAAAAGGAAGAGTACCATCTAAATCAGAAGTATTGGAGCTAATAAAATGAAAGAAAAAGAGCTATTGAATTATCAAATAACAGCATCATCTGTTTCTAATAATGATGCTACGATTCATATAAAACAATCTGAAATAGATTTCGGTACTACTCCTGAAACTACTGATACATTGGCAAGCCCAGCTGAATTATACTTGGGTGCTTTCTCAGCGTGTATGCTCAAAAATGTAGAACGGTTTTCTGGTATGATACATTTTACTTACTCTAAAGCTACAGTTGAAGTGAACGCAACTCGTCTCGAAAATCCACCAAGAATGGATCAAATAGATTATAAATTGAAGATATATAGTAATGATCCGAAGCTAAATAAAGAGCTGCTAAAAAGAAACATAGAGAAGTTTGGTACTATTTACAACACAGTAAAATTGTCTTGCTCTATAACAGGAACTATAGAGACCATTGACAATGTTTGATTGGATACAAAATATAGCAGATTGGCTAGTATATGATATCTTTGATTTGAGTAGAGGTCAGCACTTGGCCGAGGCACTCAATTTCTTTATTTACGACTCTGCAAAGATTTTATTACTATTGTTTGTAGTCATCTTTTTGATGGGAATAGTCAATAGTTATTTCCCAATAGACAAGGTCAAAAACTATCTTTCTAGACATAAATTATATGGGTTAGAGTATTTAATGGCGAGCTTATTCGGAGTAGTAACTCCTTTCTGTTCTTGTT
>JBFHKR010000304.1:0-1672 GCA_041595255.1 Chlorobiota bacterium | reverse complement strand
TAGATGAGAATCTAAGATTAGACGAATACCGCTCTATCAAAGAAGACACCGATATAGCCGAATCAGCTATGAATCTAAAACGTGAAGAAAACATCCTCCAATTCGCTCTACAAGTAGGTAGCCGAATCAACCAACTGAACCTTTTTCAGTTCTTGAGTTAGGGGTTAATAATCGTATTAATATTTTGAACAGGATTGCAAGAATTTTAAGATAATCATAATGTCTGATAACGTCGCTTGAGAGGGAGCAAAGCGTTCGAATTGTCTATGGAGAATTTAAGAATATTGAATATAATTAGTCTATTATATCTTTAACAAAAACTTCAGTACTGTCTAGGTTAGTATAAATGTACTGCCCATTGCCATTTTCATCTATGTTGATATTAACTATTATACTATCTCCAAGTGTTTCTGGTTTAAACCAATTTTCATGTGCAAGGGGTCCTTCGCTGTTCCAACCTTTTGTAGAGACTATATTTGAACTAAAATTCTGAGGATTTAATATTCTTTTTAGTTCGCTTGGACAGGTCTCAAAATGTAACCAAATTGCATAATCAATTTTAGGAACAACTTGGTCTTGATGGTTCAATATTTTAACACAGTCAGCTTTCCTATTATCAAAGATAGCTTTATAAATTTCGTCCCCTGTTCTCATTTTGAAGCTATCAGCAACTTTATCATAGGTTTTGCTGACAACCAAATACCCCGTCCAAATTGCTAAGCCAGAAAAAACAAAGAATATTAATAATGAAGTAAGTTTTAATTGCTTATTCTTCTTAGTCCATCCTAAAGTTAATGTGGCTACGAAAAGCAAAAATGCAAGTCCTGATATTATTGCTATAATGATTATTTCATTCATTTTATCTATTCGTGACTTACTAGGGAATAATTTTTTGACTGACTGCTAATACGCTAAATTATTAAGTTCCAAAATTCAATATTAATTTTAATTTGTGGTACTTTTGTGATTTACGCTTTTTATTTCAAGGTAATAGAAGATATTATTTCAATTATAATCTCTTTCCAACCATTTTCCCATTGATTTGGTTCAATTTCAGTTGAAACAAATAACAAATAAGATCCTTTTCTTTTATATGCAGACATGCAAATCAGATTGTTAACGGTATCTGTATAAGATATATACCACGATTTAATCCCGTTTTCTTCTCCAAAAATAATATCTGAAGTGGCTTCTTTTGGTAGCTGGTTTGATTCCAATATAAAATCTTTTATATCTTCATCAGGAAATGTGATATTGTTGTGTTTAGAAATATAAATTCCACCTCTCATTTCTTTAGGTTCAATGCTGATAACCTCTTCATTATTGTTTTCAATATTCCAATTTTCAGGATACTTAATTATAAAAGTATTATCGGAACTATTGTAAACTTCTAATTCTGTTTTATCTCTTTGAGAGAATAAAGTACTGTTATTTCCTACAATTAGTATACTTATTACTATTATCATCAATTTCATTTTCCCAACTCTCCGAATTCAACAAAAAATCCTTTGTCATTTTGCAACCCACGAGGTTAACAACTACACAAATTACAAATTTCTGGTAAATTAGTCCAACTGATAAATAATTTGTAATTATTATCTAATAGCATTGTTGTTTATATTGATAAAATAACAACTATAAAATAAAGAATTATTATGAAATATATCTACCT
>JBFHKR010000303.1:0-1681 GCA_041595255.1 Chlorobiota bacterium | reverse complement strand
TTTTAATTCATTGCAAACAAAAGAACTACCAAATTACGAGATTATTTTGGAATAAGGAAAGAAAAACAGGATTTAGGGATTACAAGCTGTCTCAATAACACCTAGTGTTTATAATTATCAATAAAACTTTGTAACTTGTGAGACGTTTTTGCCGTTCATGTGTCTATATAAGTATGAAGAAATACATTTTTGCAATAATATTTATTTCTACTCTAAATCTATTCTCAATGGAATATGATTTAGATGTTATCACTTTGCCCTATGATTCGCTGAATATCGAGGAAATAGTAGTTTCAAATTTTACTATACTAGCTCGCTCTGGCAATACTATATACAAATCTACTGACGATGGTGAGAATTGGAAAATCGCTTTCGAGTCGGAACTAAAAATCAACCAACTCTACTCCAAAGACCCACATACTATACTCCTTGTCGGTGAAAAAGGAATGGTCTATAGAACTATGGACTACGGAGAAACTTGGCTGGACGAGAGTGTGGATACTGATAGCACATTAATCAAAGTAGCGGCTAGAAATTATCAAGACTATGTTGCCCTTGCAGAAACTCGATGGTTATATCATAAGTTTAGTCTTGATAAGGATTGGCTTGCGTTTAATTCTCAAGCGGCTGTTTATATTTCGACTTTAGTTGCAGTTGATAATTTGTACTATTATGCTGGGGGTACTTTTGGTACAACTACCAAAGATAGAGGGGTTACTTATTATGAATCTACAACACCTGGCTATAAATATAATGAGAATGGTTTATATAAATTCGATATAATTAGTATGAAGAGCGAAAAAGATAATTATCCGAACAAATTCATTTTAGATTCAGTTAGATTTTTTAGCGTAAAAGATTCTCTTATTATAGTCGCATTAAATGAGAACAACTCTGTAGTTTCCAAAGAGCGATATTTCTTTTTAGATTACGGTCGTCATTACGGGATAGAAAAAGATGTCATTTCAGGAATTATTGGCTTTAATGACACTATGTACATTGTATCACGGACAGGAAATTTAGAAAGGGTGTTAAAAGAGTCACTAAATTACGATGGAAAAAGAATAGATGTTTACGATTTAAATATAGACCTAGTAAATCAAATCAAAAACCCTTACGGTAAAGTGATATATATAGCTTCAAACAACTCTCGAATTTACAAGATAAATATATACGAGCCAGTTTCTTCTATACAAGTAGAGACAAACAATTTAATAAAGCAATACAATGATGCGCTATGGATAGATGATGAAGTAGAAAACATTCGAGTTTTTAATTACCTTGGTCAAAACCAATTGTTGAATTATCAATCAGAAAACAGAATTATTCTGAAAAAAGGAATATATTTTATAAGTTATTTTTATAAAAACAACTATTTAACTTCTAAAATACTGGTGAACTAGATAAAAACTTTATTACTCATATTAATTTTCACTTCTCTAAATCTATTCTCAATGGAATATGATTTAGAGGTTATCACTTTGCCCTATGACTCGTTGAATATCGAAGACATTGTAGTCTCAAACTTCACTATATTAGCTCGCTCTGATAATACTATATACAAATCCACCGATGATGGTACATCGTGGAAAATTGCCTTCGAGGCTGATCTAAAAGTCAATCAACTCTACTCCAAAGACCCACACACTATACTATTAGTTGGTGAAAAAGGAATGGTCTA
>JBFHKR010000302.1:0-1694 GCA_041595255.1 Chlorobiota bacterium | reverse complement strand
TGCGAAAATGAACTATTATTAACAGATTACCAACCAGCACAATATGAGGCATGCGATGACTATCCAGACAACCATTTTGACTGCGATTATGCGAGTGATTGTATTATCGAGTGTCGTTAGTTTATTATTATTGATTTTTAGTCCAATAAGTTTATATAGTCAAATAAAGATTTTCGATTTTGAATCAGTCAACTATTTATTTAACCCATTTAAATCAATTATTATGGGAAATGATTTAGTCAGTATTAACACAAAATCATTAATTATTCCAGGTGAAAAACAATTTAATTACTTTATTGTTCATTACAATTTAGAAGATGGTTCAATTCAAGATTCTCGTGCTATAGAGTTAGGACTTGTTAGTGAGTCTTATTTTGTTAAGTCAATGTATAAACACAATGAAGACATTGTAATAGTTTCAAAAAGATTAGAGAAAATTCCTAATCAAGTTACTCTTACAAAATTATCAAATAATGGAATAAAGGTTTATTTTGAGAAAGAAAATACATATAATGAGAACATTTTAATAGATAAGTATAGACCACTAATAAATGATACTTTTTATAAGATTGACCCTACTAGTATTTTCGGTGATGTTAATTATCAAACTCAAAAGTTGTACAAAATTAAAATTGATGGTGATAGTTTAGATAAACAATTAGTATTTACTCTAAATACAGAATCACAATACACAATTGATTATATAATTTATGACAACGCTAACTATTTTACGGTGCTTAACATCTATAATAGTGTCTTATTTGAACAAGGAATTGTTGATACACTAAATAAATTTGAGATTTATAGGATTAATAAATTAGACCTAACTGTTGATACTTTAGTAATAGATAAAGAATTCACTTATTTCTCTCCAAAGACTTTTGAGATAAATGATAAATTCTATTTCGCAGTAGGTAAGCAAGACAGTTCTATTAAAAATAATTATCTACTCGACAATAAGATAACTATTTTTGGATATGATATAGAAACTAATAAATTAGAAAAAGTAAAAGAGCTAGAATTTAAAAATAAATTCGAACTTAATGATATTCATTATGATAAATTTAGTAATCATTTATATTTTTACGGAAGTTCTTTTAAAGACAATAAAATATCAATAGATGGTACATTTTCAGATTATTGGATAGCTGAAGTTGATAATGAATTTAATTTAAAAAATGAATTGAAATGGAATTGGACAACCGAAGAAAGACTTAGAGAAAGCGTTTATACTTTGAACTCAGATTCTGAAGGACTTATAATATCAATTGGTGAGACAGATATGTTTAATTCTAGTAACTCGAAATATTATTTTTTCAAAATGAGTAGGGATTTGGTTACAGATGTAAATCAACCAATTACAACTTTTAATTTCTCTCTATACCCTAACCCTACAAGAAATTTTATTAAAATTAAAACTTTGGGGTTACCATATAACTTGGAGTTATATGATTATTCTGGAAGAAAAGTAATTGAGAAAATAGGAATATTCGAAATAGATTATAATTTAGATGTAAGTGAATTTCCACAAGGGCTTTATACTTTGAAAGTCGATAATAAAGGTATAATTCAATCTAAGAATTTAATTATCACGAAATAAATCAAATGGAGCTTCGGCTCCTTTTTCATTTATAATCCTCCTACATCACTGAGCTAGCATCTACATTTATGTTTATTCGCAAATTGCCGTGACC
>JBFHKR010000301.1:0-1732 GCA_041595255.1 Chlorobiota bacterium | reverse complement strand
TCTATTACTTTGTTCTTCTCATATTGAGTTAATTTATCATCTATAAGTATCTTATTGAAAAAACTAAGATTGTAATTCCTCTTATTCGTATATATTCCAATATTCCCTATTCGATTAACAATATTTCCCTTCGAGAATAGCAAATTCAATCTTATTAATCCAATACCTTTGCTGATAGCTGATACTATCAGCCCAACTAAATATATAATCCATACGATCTGATTAATATCTATCCCCTTCGCGCTGCTACTAGATCTACTATCATAAGTATCAAAAGCGATATTATCCAATGGAATTATCTCTACCCCTGTTTGTATAGTTACTAATGAGGCGAATGTAAGAATAACAGGGGTAGAAATAAGAATAATTCTCTTAACTAAAAACTGCTTTGTATTATCGAGTGTTAGTCTATACACAGAATAAACTATACCCGTTAAAATGATAAATTTTATGAAGAATATTAGGTTCATCTTTTCTTCTCCATCTGTTTTTCAATTATTTTTTTTAATTCTTCTAACTCAGATAGACTCAAATCATCTGATTCTGAGAAAAAACTAACTAGATTCTTATATGAGTTATCGAAAAATCTATTAACTACATTTTTCAAATACTTCGATTTGTACTCATCTTTGTTTATTAGCGGGTAGTATCTATGTGATCGACCAAAGTCCTCGTGATCGACAAAACCTTTAGTGCATAGTATCCGAATTATAGTAGAAACAGTATTATATGCCGGCTTTGGTTCAGGTAGTTTTTCTATTATTTCTTTCACAAAACCTTTGTCAATATCCCATAGGACATTCATAATTTCTTCTTCTGCTTTCGTAAGCTTATTCATAACTTTTTCCTCTTTAACTAAATCTTTAGTTGTTAAACTATATAATTAGTTAAAAAGTTACAAATTTTATGCACTTTTTTTATTTGTTTACAATTCATAACTTTAAGAAAACTACTTTGGATAATGCTTATAATATGAAAACTACTCTAATTCTTCTTATACTAGCATGTTCTATATCGCCACTTTGGTCACAGAAATGGATAGATACTACATATCAGATTAACACAGTAACGAATATAGAATATGGTAGAGCTACTGATTTTGCTGGTGCCGAGCGGCAGCTATTGATGGATATTTCGGAACCTACTAATGATACTCCACCCGAATGCGGAAGACCTCTAATGGTCATAGTACATGGTGGTGCGTGGTTAGCTGGTAGCAAAGACGAAGTAACTATTAAGCGATTGCGAACAGAATTTGCAAAAAGAGGCTATACGGCTATTGCAGTTAATTATAGATTGGGTCAATTCCACACTGATAGGAATATCCATTGCAATGTAGAGGGTTGGGATTGCTTCAATATAGCAGATTCATCGGAGTGGTATAGAGCCTATTTTAGAGCAGTTCAGGATGTCAATGGTGCCATCAGATATATGATTAACAATGCAGACGAATATGGAGTTAACCCTAATAATATTTTCTTAGCTGGAGAAAGCGCAGGTGCATTCACAGCTATTGGAACTGCATTTATCGATAGTGAAGATGATGTGCTAAGTAACTTCACACAAGAATTACCAGATATCGCTGCACCAAATAATTTGTACGAGAACCCTTGTATCAAACAATATGATTTAGCTCCATCGATAGCCGAGATGAAATTAGAAAGACCTGATTTGGGTAGTTATCAAGGGACACTCAATCAGCCAGCTAAATCAGAATATACTATTAGAGGTG
>JBFHKR010000300.1:0-1742 GCA_041595255.1 Chlorobiota bacterium | reverse complement strand
GGGTTTTTCGGTACTACTGCCATCGGGTACATTTCTTGTTCAATAGCATTGTGGACTATAGCGATTTTATCTTCATCAAACCCACGTCTTATAAACTCGTCCTTTGTACTTTGCGATACTGTGACAATTGGATGCTTTTTGTATATAAAATCGACTAATTTCTCGGCTATTACTACATATAGTCCCGCTATCACATTAGTCTCGTGGAATATACTCTTCCCAAAAAAGTGATGCGAAAGTACTAACAATTTCTTACCTATAAATAGTGGAAGATAGAAAGGTATTTTATTCACATCATCTATAATTACGTCATATCCCTTATTCATAAATAGCTTTTTGTAGAGCTTAGGTACAATGAAATTAAAAGTATTGCGGCTTCCACGGCGCATTATAGTTATACCGTCTATAACTTCGTCTTTTGGTTCACCGGGTATCTCGCAACAAACTAGAGTTACTTCGTGTCCTTTTGCAGCTATACGCTTGAATATCTCGTGTAGGTGAACTTCTGCTCCTCCACCGAGTGGGTTTTTTATGTCTTGCCAATTAAATATTAGTATTTTTATAGATTTTGGCATTTATCTTGTCTCTTAGTTAGTACATTTAGGTGGGTAACACCTAAGTGTAGGTATATTAATATATTAGTGATTTCGTTATGAAAATCAAACTGTCAAATATTATCCATTGGCTACTATTAGCATCACTTTTAGCATTTCTCGGCTCTTGTGGCAATATGAGTAGTGTGAGAAATGGAAAATATATAGTAGCAAAATCCGAAAAATTAGAGGAAATAAAAAACGCTCCCTCCGATTCGTTACTTCTTGCAATGTATGATAATGAAAAAGAAATTACTGCTTCTACTGGTTACGAAGAAAAGCCTGTTGAAGTTATAGAAGAAACTCCAATAAAGAGAATCCCTACTTTGCAAGAGCAGATGAATAAGCTTGAGAATCGACAAGAAGATTTTGATAGTCGTTTGACAAAAATAGAAACTCAAAACAATAAAATAAGCAATAAATTAGCAGAAATAACTGAACTACTAAAATCGAAAAATCAAAACAACACTGAAACAGCTTCAACAGGCATAGTAGAAGAGAAAGTAAAACCCAAAGAAGCTTTTGTGCTTTATCCTGACCACAAGGCGCAAGGTAAGAAAAGGCCTGCAACTAAACGAAAGTCAACACCTGTGATTGAGCCCGACACTAAGAAAGAGGAAAGCTCAATATTCAAATCTGCAGTTGATATGGTTGATAAACAAGATTATAATGGTGCTATTCTCAAATTATTAAAAGAAGAACAAAAATTAACTAATCCATCTGAACTTGCAGAATGTCGATATCTTATCGCAAAATCATTTTTACATTTGAACAGATATACTCAGGCTCAAGATTATTTCTCAAAAGTACTTTCATCAAATATAGATTTCGAAAAGAAAGCTGAAGCTCAGGCAGGTATAGCTAAAATACATCTTCAGAAAGGCGATAGGGAAGAAGCGAAAAAAGCATATAAAACTATAATAGATAAATACGCAACTACTCAGTATGTGATAGAAGCTAAAAAGATGTTGCAACAGTTATAATATTCTGGAAATTCTGATTCAGACTATTTGGACTTTTTATCTTTCATCATTTTTCTCACTTCACAGGATTTATAGGGTTGTCATATTCCCTAGATAGACTATTGAACATAAGTGCTAGACCAAATGTAATTTGATTAACCTTCCAAGGTTGCGAATTGATATTATT
>JBFHKR010000299.1:0-1746 GCA_041595255.1 Chlorobiota bacterium | reverse complement strand
AGTGAGGCGTGTCATGTTTATCACTTGGTAAAACTATCTAATATAGTATGATCAAATCTTATACTTTTATAAAACTCTTAATTTAAGTTTATAAGTGCTCTGAAATTCAAATTCAATTCTCTTAGTTTAGAATCGCGAGAATGAGATTAATGATAATGTCCTTATCTTTGGGGTTAGAAGCTGCAATTAAGATAGTAAGGGTTGCGAGTGTCTCATCTGATATTCTCTTTCTACCATCAACAAATAAACTCTTATTACGATCTAGAAAGTAGAGAAAAACTGTAGAAGCTATTCGCTTATTACCATCAATGAAACTATGATTCTTTGTTACTAGATATAAAAGCATTGCTGCTTTTTGTTCTAGTGTTGGGTAGAGTTCTTTCCCATCATATGTTTGATAAATTGTGGATATACTTGAATCAAAGGATTTATCTCTTTCCTTAGCAAAATTATCATTTTTACCTGCAAATTTACTTCTCATTACTATATCAAGGCATTCTTTATACTCTATTCTATATACATCTTTACTTCCATTCGGTAATTCAAAGCTTTGATGATCATAATCATCTAAAAGTGTTAAGCTTCGATTATAAGCAATCATAAACTCTAAAAGTTCATTACCACTTAAATGTAAATCTCCATCAAATTTTCGATAATTATCTAGAATCTCAGTTATTTCAGTTAGATTGGGAATTTTAACTTTTGAAGAATTAATGACATACCCTTTCTTTAAGTAACTCGACAATATTGTATTTGCCCATTTTCGAAATTGAGTAGCTTTGATTGATTTTACTCTATAACCTACTGATAGAACAGCATCAAGATTGTAATGCTTTATGGTTCTTTTTACTTCTCTTGAGCCTTCAATTCGAACTACCGAGAAATCCTCGGTAGTTAAACTTTCACTCAATTCACCTTCACCATAAATGTTCTTTAAATGTAAGCTAATGTTGTCAGAACTAGATTCAAAAAGTTCTGACAGCTGTACTTGTGTTAACCAAACCGTTTCATTTTCATAATCAAAATTAATATTCAACTCTAGCCCATCATCAATAAATACAACTACTTGATTATTATCTTTAGTATCTTTTTCCATATCTTGATTATAACATCTTGGATTAAAGGCTTAGTTCCATGTTTTCTTCTTGTACATCAAAATGTACTTGTTATTTTTCCTTAAATATATACTTTCTTAAACGGATTTGAAAAGCCAAAAGAGTAGAAGACACTATTCGAACCCCTATTAAATAAACAAAAACCGCCTTTCAGCGGTTAGTTCACCAAATTGGTGGAAATGAGGCGTGCCACGTTTAACACTTGATAAAAAGTTAATATTTATTATTTTTGAAAACCATACGATTATCTTAAACTTTATTACATAAAGTTTAAAAGTATAAAAACAATTAATAAGACGGTTAGAATTATTCTGCTTATACACACACCTTTGAGAATTTTATACTCAATTCGCTTCTTTCGAATGGATATAAGAATATATAATGAAATTATAAAACCAAGTGGAATAATGAAGGATAAAATACTCAAAAAATAGTAGAACTTCAGTTGATTATGCTTTGTTTCATAATCATAAATATTACCATTAACTAATTCTTCAAGTTGTATATTGTATAAGTCAGCCATCTTTTTTAGTGTTGTCAAATCTGGTTCACTCAAATCATTTTCCCAACGTGATATTGCTTGTCTGGTTATATGAATATGCTGCGCTAAATCCTCTTGAGTAAACTTATT
>JBFHKR010000298.1:0-1750 GCA_041595255.1 Chlorobiota bacterium | reverse complement strand
ATCGGGCTCATTTCTTTTATAGTTGAAGATATACCATTATTATTGTAATAGTAAATATATTCATCAATATCTTTTTCATCTCTTTTCTTTTATTGGTTTATAATAATTTACAAATAACATTTGAATTAGTAAAGAGGCACAACTTAAATGAAGATAAATAAGTATGAAATATATATATTTTCTTGTTCAGATGTTGGTGTCATTCAATTCAGTTCGATATTTCTCAAATTACAGGTAACGGTCTCGTATAAGAGCAGTGGCAGTTTCGAAGCACTTTCCTGTCTACCTAAACCAAAGCTGGCTATGGAGCGAAAACCTTGCTGGCAGCCGTTCACCCGCCATAAGCTATATGCGTTGTTAGGGCACGTTTTTTATTCTTCCTTTTTTCAATTCAATGTTTTCTCTAACAGTCATTGCTGCCTGTCGTAAATATTCTTTATGTTCTTGTTTACCAAAATTCTCATAGTCTTTGTCCAATTCTGAAAGGTCAAGGTTGTCCTTTTTTAACCAATTATCCATAAATCGTTTTTGAATTGGTCCACGTCTTTTGTCCCAATCTTGTCGAAGTTGCTTTGCTGTTGAATTAAAATCATCAATATTATCTGTGTTGTCAAGGTGCTTGGATTCATCATATGGAAGTGCTGTATTTCGAATTAATACAAAAGGCAAATCTCCGACATCACTCCAAATTTCAATTATAATCGGTTCTTTTTCATAAATTGTCCAATGTTCTCGTCCAACGAACCCATCTTTAAGTTTTTTAAAATTCAATTCGGTTTCTAAAAATTCAAACTCGCAAACGGTCGTTTCAGTGTGAGTAAAATACCAACTGCATTTATTTACAGGTGTCTCTAGAGATTGGTCACTCTCTGGTTTGTCAACTTCAGAAAGTTCGTTTGTCTTTTGTATTCCAAATATTCTTGCGAGTATGTTCATTGTTTAATGTGCCCTAACTATCCAAATATAAGAACATTCGTAAATTGATACCAGTAGTAATTTATAATAAAGTTAATTTATTTATCTTTCAATATACAAAAAAAGGGAACAATTTCTTGTCCCCTTTGATTTTCTATTTCTTTATTTCTGACTTACAGAGCAGATTTGATGAATGAAAGCATACCACCTGGGTTAAGCCCTATTATCAATACTACTGCACTAGTTACGAATATTAGCATTCTAGATGCATTCCACGGTAATGATTCTCCTTTAACATCTTCAGAATCAGTAAAGTACATTTTAACTATCAATCCGATATAGAATACTACTGAAATGATAGAAGAAACAACAGCTATCAAAGCTAACCATAAATGTCCAGTGTTTATCACTGACATGAATAAGTAGTATTTACCGAAGAATCCAGCCATTGGTGGGATACCTGCCAATGAGAACATAAATAAAGCCATTATAGCTGCTAGAGCAGGTTGTCTTTTGCTTAAACCAGCATAATCATCGTATTCCAAATTCTTGTCTGTATCTCTTTCTAATAGGCCTACGATTATAAAAGCACCAATTTGCATAAAAGTATATACAACAGCGTAGAACATCAATGCAGACCAACCAGCAGCAGTATTAGCTACTATACCCATAAGCATATAACCTGCATGTGCTACGGAAGAGTAAGCTAACATACGTTTTACATTTTTCTGTACTAAGGCAGTTATATTACCGACTAACATAGTAAGAGCAGAAATAGCTGCAATTGCAGTTATTAGTTTGTCTGTATTGATTGCTGATTCTAGTCCACTTGGGT
>JBFHKR010000297.1:0-1773 GCA_041595255.1 Chlorobiota bacterium | reverse complement strand
TAGAACGGCCTGCATTTGCTCTTAGTTTTATTTTATCCGTCAAGTAATAATTTGTACCAACACTAGGAACTACTTCTATATCTCCTGTGGGTAATAGCTCGCCCCTAAGCCCAGCATTTAGGTTAAAATCAGAGCTGAAATCATGAACTCCAACCGCGTATAAACCAAGTTGTTGTTGACTTCTATCGCCTCTATCAGTACTTTCCATAAAGTTGAATTGCAGTTCAGTTCCGAAGGTCATCGCCGTATTTGCATCAAGTTTAAGCTGGTCGTGTATATTAAGATCTCCGCTAATTGTTTTATGATTATTTGGTGTAAATGCAGGATTGAATACGAAATCATCTGTAGTATATATTAGACCTAGATTTGCAGTTATTTCGTGACCTTCGTAACTGCCAATTTTTAGTTTTGTTTGTGTAAAATATCTACCTACTTCTTCCTTAGATTTATCGAATGAAGAAGCGGTATAAAAATATCGAGCATCAAAATCTCTAGAATCTCTTGAAAATCGAAAGGCTAAGTAATCCTTGTCATTCAATTCTAAATTTAGAGAGAATCCACCTGTATGGATATTAAAACCATAGTTGTGTGTATCGTTAAACGCAGGGTAGCCATAAGATTTGGAGTGGTTGTAGAAAGTTTCGAAATTAAAATAATGCTTCTTTCTTGCTTCTTCTGTTTCGTAAAAATCAAATCCACTTTTCAAAAAATATAAATCAAAGAGATAAGTTGAAAACTGTCCCCCTAATAAATCAAGATTTAGATAATTAAATTGCTCATTTCGATTTTTGATTAGTTCCGTTACGTTTGGTATACAACCTAAGTTAGGACTTACGATATAATCGCTCACATTTTTAGTCACAATATTTATAACCCCACCGACTGCATCGGCTCCATAGATTACGGAGCTGGCACCCTTGATTATCTCTATTCTACGGATAGCTGAGAGGGTAACAGGAATATTGCTATTGAAATGGCCAGTCATTGGGTCGCCTATACGAATACCATCAAGGAGAATTAGTGTTTGGTTGTATGTCCCGCCACGCATTGTGATATCGGCTTGAGTGCCGTACATTCCTCTGCTCTGGACTTCCACTCCCGGTATATAACGTAGTAGCTCATCTACAGAGTTGACAGGCATCTGGCTAATTTCGTATTGGGTGATTACTTCGACTTGTTTTCCTAGATCTTTGAGTTCGATTCCTGTGCGTGAATCTGTAACCTCTATTTCATCCAATCGGAAAGTAGGATAGTCTCTCTTTTCAGTACTATCTTGTGCCGATAGTAATGTTGAGGAGATTATAAATATTAATAGTAAAGTAAATTTCATTTCAATTTTTGCTATTCATCTTTGATGCAATGTAAGCAAAGAAATATTAATTCACATTATCAACTATCAACTCTTTCTTGCTTGTACTAGTGATAGTACGTGTATAAACACAGCTGACGGCATCAAAAAGCCAGCTACCAATGTGAATGGATACGTTCCCAATTGATTAGATAAAAGTCCGACTTCACTACCGTATAATTGCGGTGCATACATGGAGGTAATGAAGAGAAATATAATTGAAGCAATTACTGTTAGCCCCAGATAATTCCAGATAGTGATTAACTTTAGAGAAGGCATACCCTTTTTGTAAATTATTGTTCCCATTACCGGCGCAGATAGAGCATAAATCATATCCATATTGTACCCTTCTATAGTTACATTACTATGCAAATTACCAGCTGCGACTGTGAATACGAATATAGTTTCTATTCCGATTCTGAATG
>JBFHKR010000296.1:0-1776 GCA_041595255.1 Chlorobiota bacterium | reverse complement strand
TCTAATTGATCAATTAATATTTTTCTTTGATTTCTCATAGTATTAACCCAAATATTACTATTGTAAACTTATAGCTTTACAAATATAATAAAAAGTCAACTTATAAGTTGACAAAAAGATAAAAAAGTAAAGGTATGTATTTACTTTTTCGGGTTGATTATAGGTATGGAATAAAAATACTTATCTAAAAACTGGACAGCCGTTGTAGAATTTTTCTTTTATTTTCCATTTGGCTTCTAACATTTCTAATCTGATAGTGCACAAATCTGATTGACATTCTGATTTGATTTCTAAAACTACTTCTATATTTTTATCATCTTTGAAATCCAACCTAGTTACTCTAATAATATATCTATCTTTTTTGTGTAAAAAAATAAGCTAAATGAGCAAGTCTTTCTACTTTGTAGTTCGAAGGGAAATCAATGTACAAATTCTCTAAATATGGGTAATTTTAGAGAATATATTTCAATTAATTAATCATTTGATTTCGTATTAATGGTTAAAGAATCGAAATAATACTTGGGCATAATATCTGAAAAATGTGGTACTAGATTGGAATCAATTCTATAGATACGACCACAGACTTCTATGAACTTATAGTTAATTATATTAAACTCAAATGTATCCTTTATAAATTCATGATTAAAACTAATTTTTGCCTTACTCTTTACTTTTGATAAGGATACTATACTTGTACTTGTTATTGTATCAAGAACTAGTGGATTAAACCAACATTCGAATGTTTGATTAGTTATAAATACATTATTTAATTCGTCTTCAAACTTTAAATTATACGTATAAGAATTTTCTGTTATTAATTGAAAATTGAAATAAAATAAAGAGTATATGAGAACAAATTTAATCATTCGAGTTTATCTTATTTTGTTCGAAGTTAAGAAATAATTATTTGTAAGTAGTATTAATTCTGTGAATTCCACATATCTTGTATCACCTCTATTCAAAAATAATGTATCTTTAACACCATTATAATCTAATAAATAAACCGTTTTAGTTTGCCCGGGTTTAAACTTATTTCTATTCTTAATTTTTTTGAAAGCTTGATAAAATAATTCAATAATCGAATCATTTTTAAACTCTATTTTATAGTCATATTCTTTAGTTAAAAAATCTGGGATATTATCATAATAACCCTCTTTAATACTATAATAAGAGTCCGTATATATCTCTAACTTTGAACTATTAATGTTTGATTGACTAGAACAACCGACCAGAATCAAACTAATAAATATCAATATGTAAAACCTAAGGCCCACTAATTAAGTCCTTTTCTTCGCAGCAGTTATACTCTGTTTGTATAGTTGCGTGGTGTATGTGGAATTTGTCCTCCAAACCGTGGGCTATATTGTGGCGAACTTCGTCAACTTCACTCAGCTTTAGGTCTTGATTTAGGTCTATGTGGCACTCCATATACGTGTCATTGTCGCCAAGTGACCATAGGTGTATGTGATGCACATTTTCCACTTCGTCGAATGAGCAAATGTAATTGCTAACTTCTTCTACTGACATACCGTGGGGTTTGCTCTGCATTAGTATTCGCCCGCTTTCTTTTAGTATATCTATAGAGTGGTAGAATATATATGCACAGATTAGCAGTGTAACAACAGGGTCAACCCAATACACATCATACAACCAAATCAGAATACCACCTATGATAACAGCTACAGAAGACAGCGTATCACCCATTAAGTGTATGTAAGCAGCTTTTATATTTATGTTGTGGTCTTTATCTTTTTGTAAAAGTAATACTGATATCAC
>JBFHKR010000295.1:0-1791 GCA_041595255.1 Chlorobiota bacterium | reverse complement strand
TCTGGTTGGAGGTAGAGTACTCTTTGAATACGAAACCGTCTTAAAATCCTTAAAAGAACAATCTAATTATGGAGGTGTATTATGAGAAATAATACTATAAATCAGAAGGAATTCTGTACCAGTGTATTTAAAACAATAATCGAATCTACTGGTGGAGACTTCAATGGTGAAGGGTACTATACTGTGCCTTGTCTATCGGATAAACCTATTCAGGTTATAATGAACAATGACGGATATTATTCATATATAAAGAATAATATCAATTGTGACCATATAGACTTATTGAAAGAGTTTATAGGTACTGACAATACTTATGAAGCGATTACATTTTTTTCGACAGAATATTGCGGTGATAGCGGTAAGAAGATAAGCTTTTTCAATGCCCCTATCAGGAATATTCATAAAACAAAAGATGTAGATCTAACAACTGTTGCAAAAACTATTAGAGATGATGGTGGTAATAAAACTCTAATTAGTAGGCTTAGAAGCGGCGTGAAGTCTATCAAAACTCAAATGCTAGACTATTACACTATCTCAGGTATATTTGAGACAAGATGTTTAGAGGGGCTATTAAATTATTCTGGATTGACTTGTCTGGATATAGATAATATATCTAATCCAAGTGAGCTCCAGAATGAGATAATAAACTTATCTATACCTCTTGTTCTAATCTTTAGATCACCATCTGGAAATGGCTTAAAACTAGTTTTAAAGAGTAGCTCAGAAGCTGGTAAACATCTTGATTACTTCCATTACTATGAAAGACTTTTCAAAAAAGAACTTGGTATAAGTATAGATAAATCAGGAAAAGACATACCTAGAGCTTGTTTTACTTCCTTTGACCCAAATTTGTACTATATGCATCCAGATTTCGTGAATGAAATTGAGGTGGTTCAAGACAAGCCAAAATCAATTTTTGATTTAGCTGATAGATTCATACAAAACTCACGTGATGGTGAAAAACATACTAGACTCACAAAAATATCATATTTACTAGGTGGTTATTGTGCCGCAGGTATTATTGAAAAAGCTGAAGCTCTTTCCTCGTTGAAGGAAAGCATAAGTAGAAGAGGTAATCTTGCAGATATAGATTTAGCTTTTCGTACTATTGATGAGTGCTTTAGTAGTGGCGAAAGTCACCCAATCAGTGAAGAAAAGCTAAATAACTACATTGACTACAATGATAGACAACTAGAAGAAGAGGTTAGCAATATTGAACCACCATCAGGAATAGAATATAATCTGGATAATATTGTTTATCCAGATAATGTATTCTTGAGTATGCCTAAGCATGTACAGCAAATCATTAACAAAGTTAAAAATGAAAATAACGAAAGTTTTTTGCTTTATTCTTTCTTAGTACTCAGCTCTGGTATGTTCTCAAAAATTGAGTTCAATCATAATCATAGTACATTATCATTAAATCTATCTAGTATCTGCTTAGCAGAATCTAGCTCTGGAAAAGGAGCTACGAACTTGGTAAAGGAACTATTTGAGGAAGTAGATAATTCACTAAAAAAGATTGCAAATGAAGGTAAGGAAGACAAGCACAAATGCCTTTTCTTATCTATGAATATTTCTGGTAGTGAGTTAATCCATAGACTAGAACTAAATGAAGGAAATGCTATCTTGTATGACACTGAAATCACTAGTTTCACATCAGCCAATTCTAAGGAGTGGGGTGATTATGATACTATATTTAGACAAGGAGCTTCTAATGATCCAATTTCTAAGCACAGAAGAGACTCTAAAGATATTTTTATTAAGTTTCCAAAAGTAACAGTGTTTTTA
>JBFHKR010000294.1:0-1812 GCA_041595255.1 Chlorobiota bacterium | reverse complement strand
TGGAACTCCTGAACCGGACGGATTCCTATACCACGAGACATTGGATTTGCTCCGTAAGATAAAAGCAGCAGGTAAGCGAGTTATTGGATTCGACGTAGTTGAGTTAGCTCCAATGGAGGGTCTATCGCATCCGGATATACTAACAGCTTCTCTTATATATAAGATGTTGAATATTGGGTATTGAGGTGTGTAAATGGAAAGAAAATTTGAAAAGTATATTTCTCCAAACGAAGAATTTCAAAAAATGGCAAAAAAGTTTGATCAGAATGGCTGTTTATGAAAATGATGGCCCGGCAAGTCAACTAAATAAGTTATGTTTCAAAATAAAATTCTATTGTACAAATATTGATGATTTTGTTGAAAGAGAAGTATGTACAGATGATTTCTATTTAAATATTTATGAAGATCAATATCATATTAACTCGACATTTGACCCGATATTAGATTGCGATGGAAATGAAATATCATTTTCAGAGATTAAAGTCGGTTATAGAAATAACAGATTCGAAATAGTTGTTTCTCCTACTACTAATCCACCATTAATTTATAGTTACTTTGACTTTACTATGACATTCAACGGTAACACTGGGCTTAATCTAGCAGAATGGCATATATGGGGTAGTGGAAGTGATGGCAGAGTTGGGATAAGAAGACCAGAAAGGGAAAAACTCCACTATTTTGATGATTATATTAACTACCCATTCCCGACTAACAATTTTAATAGATATATCCGTTATAAAGATTATGAACTAAAAGACCATTTGGGAAATGTGAGAGCAACTATAACCGATTTAAAGTTGAAAGATGGGTCAAGTAGGTATAAAGTTGATTTATCATCCGCTAACACCTACTACCCATTTGGTATGCTTATGCCCGAACGAAACTGGTCAAGTGAGTGGTATCGATATGGTTTCCAAGGTCAGGAGAAAGACGATGAGATAAAGGGAGAAGGGAATAGTGTAAATTACACTTATAGAATGGATGATACCAGATTAGGAAGGTTTTTTTCAATTGACCCACTAATAAAGAGTTATCCTTCAAATAGTCCTTATGCATTTAGTGAAAATAGAGTGATAGATGGTTCAGAGTTGGAAGGAAAAGAATGGCAACAGAAAACAAAAATTTATAATGATGGTTGGATAGTTATGCAAAGAGAAGTAAAGGTAAAAGTAAAAAACTCGTCAAATATTATTAATGATTTTGAAGTTGATTTATTGGTGGCTAATATAATACCATCTATAACTAAGATTCATTCAGTTGAATTCGAAGAACAGAAAGTTGCAATTGAAACAAAATTTATCATTGTTGACGGTGAACCTGATCCAGAACATGATTTTTATATAAATGTATTTGACACTAGGAAAAACTCAGATGGAAAATATGTACTTGGATATACTAAACAAATCGGGGATGCATATGAGAATGTTATCAACATAGCTGGGACTATTGATGGAGAATTTGCTTTAAACCGTCATTTAACTACGATGATAAAAACATCTGGTCATGAATTAGGTCATTCGGTATCACTTAGACATCCTAATAATGATCCATTATCTACAATTACTGTTGAAGAAGCTCCTGATAACCTTATGTTACAATCTGAATATTCAAAAGGGACAGAATTAATTCTAAAACAAATGGAAATTATTAGTAACACTATAGTTACTCCATATTTATATTTTTATAATACTGGCGCTAACCAGACAGGAGGAGCTACAATTGATAACACATCTACAACAACTCCTTTTGTCAGAGAGAATAAAAATAATACAACAGAAAAGGTAAATGCAGATTACAAAAAATAATTTAACT
>JBFHKR010000293.1:0-1820 GCA_041595255.1 Chlorobiota bacterium | reverse complement strand
TCTAATATAAGTTACAGTATCATTGTACTTATAATCCCCTTTCACCAAATTAAAACTGAATCCTGATAAAATCAATGTGTCATTGGAGTGATGAATAATATCTAGATTCTCGTGAACATTATTCAATCTAAGTGATAATTCACCATCGCAAGTACAGAACTTACCAGTATTTATAGAATCAAGATTACTGAATAAAGTAAACACAGAATCTGACTCAAACCGTAAAGCTGGATAATTAAGCCGTTGTTCATTGTCTTCACTTATCCTCCATTCACCTACTATATCCTTGTTTTGAATACTATATCCAAAACTAGATAATAGGAAAAGCCCGATTAATATGATTCTGATATTTTTCATTTTTCTTTATAAAATTCACTTAAGTACAACTTCTTAATATTCTATTGTATCCTGAGTATTTTCGAATTATTTTCAATTGGTTTTAATACTCCTGCTTCCCTATTAATTAAGTATCTTGAAGTAAACTCATTAAAAGTCAACCTTTCTATATCCAACCTTTTGAGTATAATTGTGTCATTATCAACTATGTAATTACCTTGATAAATACAACTAAAATCTATTCCTTTTGGTGAAATAGCAAAGCTCCCATTTGTATATAAAACTAATTTGCTTCCTTCTGATTCTACTTTTCCTATTAATTTTACATCAGTCCAAAACTTATTATTATCAGTTTTGTAAATAAGAAATATAAGATATCCAAAAATCAACATTATTACTAAAGGTATAAAATCAAACTTTTTATTCTTTTTTACTTTTTCATTTATAGTAAAGCTTGAAATATAAATAAAAGTAATTACTAAAATAAATCCAAGCAACACAATGCTTAGACCTTCTATAAGACCAAAACACTTATCTCCAATTGGACTAATAATATAAATTAAAAGTATCCAAATTGAGATTAAAATTCCATATTTAAAAAGTTTACTTTTTAAAATAAACTACTCTGTTAAATTTGCAATATTACTTACTTACCCGCTTTACTCTTAATAAAATTATAAAGCAAACGAACACCAACACCTGATCCACCTTTTAGTCGGTAGCTACTAGGTGCATCCAAGAATGCTGGACCAGCTATATCCAAGTGGATATATGGATAGTCCGTGAATCTCTCTAAAAATTTACCAGCGGTGATAGCTCCAGCTTCACGCCCTCCAATATTTTTCATATCAGCGATGTCCGATTTTAACATTTCCGAATAGTCATCCCAGAATGGGAATCTAGCTATACGCTCAAATACTTCGTAGCTAGAATCAGAAAGTGATTCGAATTCTTTATCATCTGCATTACCCATTGCTACTACACCATTAGCACCTATAGCAACTGCAGCAGCACCAGTCAATGTAGCCAAATCAACTACTAATTCTGGTTTATATTTTTTTGCGTAGTGAAGTGCATCGGCCAAAATCATACGTCCTTCGGCATCAGTATTTAGAACTTCTACAGTCAGACCACTCATCATTCTGATAACATCGCCCGGCGCATAAGCCAAACCGTCTGGTCTATTCTCAGTAGCTGGTACTAACCCAACTACGTGAACTGGCAATTTGTTCTCAGCAATAGCAGCCATAGCTCCAATTACTGCAGCAGCTCCACCCATATCAGCTTTCATCGAGTCCATAGACCCTTTCGTTGGCTTCAAGCTTAGTCCACCAGTGTCATATACAACACCTTTACCAACTAACACAATCGGTTTTTTGTTGGTTGCTTTTGCTGGTTTCCATTCCATTATGTTGAAAGTCGGAGGATTAGGAGTACCAAGGTTTACAGCCAATAGTCCGCCCATTCCTAGCTTTTCAATTTCT
>JBFHKR010000292.1:0-1831 GCA_041595255.1 Chlorobiota bacterium | reverse complement strand
GAAATTCAAGGTCATACTGACCAAGAAGGAAATGAAGATGTAAATATGAGATTATCCATAGATAGGGCAGAGGCAGTTATGTTCTACCTGATAAAGAAAGGAATATCTCCTACAAGACTTCAGGCCAAAGGATTTGGCGAATCAAAACCACTAGATACAAGTGGAACTAAGAAAGCAATGGCTAAGAACAGAAGAATCGAATTTAAGATTATTTAATAAAAAAGGGGCTTATTTTGCCCCTTTTTTTTATTTAATTCAGATTCTATACTAAAGCTTTTTAATTACTCTTTGCTAAAGTTATTTCCTTTAGCTTCTCGAAGTCTTCCTTCTCTAAGTTATAGTGAGCATTGCAATACTGACAAACTAGCTCATTCTCGTTATTTTCTTCCATCTCAACAATCATCTTGTGAGGGAAAGTCACCAAACTATTTATAAACTTATCTTTCGAACATCTGCAAAAGAAATCAACTTGTGTTGAATCAATTACTGTATATTCGAATGGTAGAACTTCTGCTATTATTTCTTCAGGAGTTTTATCTTGTTTAAGCATCTCTGATAACCGTTTCATATTTTGTAAATTTTCAACGACAAGTGCCAAATCAGATTCTGATGCCCCAGGTAATGCTTGTATCATAATACCACCCGAATGACTTATAGTTCCATTTTCATCAAGTGCTACATCTAATATCAAAGAAGTAGGTATCTGTTCTGATTGAGTAAAATAATAAGCTACATCGGTTGCTATATCTCCTTTTACGATTTCTATAATCCCATTAGTAGGTTCAGATTTATTATACAAGACTTTACTAACTGTTAATAAACCTAGGCCTATGAAATCACTATCTACAACTTCTTCTAAGTTAATGTTCTTCGACTGTACTGCATATCCTCTTACTTCACCTACTCTCAAAGCTTCAGCGAAAAGTTTAGTAATATGACCATCACTATTAGTTTCTAATACAACTCTTTCTTCCCCTTTCAAAGTTGATGCGATCAATGAGGCCGCAGATAACATCTTTGCAAGCAAAGTAGCAGGTACAAACCCAAGTTCGTGATTTTTCTGAGCTGTTTTCACGGCAACCGTATTTTTAACAGCTATGGCTCTGATTTGCTTGTCCTTAGCAAGGACTCTTATAACTCTATCTCTTAACCGTATTTCTTTTTTTATCTCTTCGTTTGATTTCATTTGAATGCTGGAATTCCAGTAATATGTTGACCCAAAATTAAAGTATGTATATCATGTGTACCTTCATACGTATATACCGACTCTAAATTATTTGCGTGACGCATAATCGGATATTCATTCAAAATGCCGTTGGCTCCATGCACCTCTCTAGCTATTCTACATGATTCTAGAGCCATTTTTACATTGTTTCTTTTTGCAAAAGAAATATGTTCAGGTTTGAAATTACCAGATTCCATTAGTCTTCCAACTCTATAAGCTATTAACTGGGCTTTAGAAATTTCATCGAATATATGAACTAATTTTTCTTGAACTAATTGAAATCCTGCTATTGGTTTATCAAATTGAATTCTAGATTTTGCATAATTAATAGATGATTCGTAGACTTGCATAGCAGCACCGATTGCTCCATAGGCAATCCCATATCTAGCTTGTGTTAGACAGCTTAGAGGACCTTTAAGTCCATCCACACTTAGTCTATTAATCTCTGGAACTTCTACATCTTGGAAAATCAACTCAGAAGTAACAGATGCTCTAAGTGAATGTTTATTTTTCATTTCTGGTGCAGAAAATCCTTTCATACCTTTCTCTACAAGAAATCCAGTTATTCTACCATCTAACTTTGCCCAAACTACAGCAACATCTGCT
>JBFHKR010000291.1:0-1860 GCA_041595255.1 Chlorobiota bacterium | reverse complement strand
CCTGAAATAGCATTTGCAGGACGCTCCAACGTTGGAAAGTCTTCGCTAATTAATAGTATAGTATTCCGAAAAAATCTAGCTCGTACTTCTAGCACCCCTGGTAAAACTCAAGAAATTAATTTCTATCTAGTCGATGAGAACTGGTATTTAGTAGACATGCCAGGATTTGGGTTTGCTACTAAAGGGAAACAATACAGAGACAAGTGGGAAGCATTTAATCTAGAATATCTCTCAAATAGTCAGGATCTTTTGTTCGTTGCTATGTTATTAGATAGCCGACATGACCCGATGGAGAGAGATTTAGCTATAATCGAAGTATTAGAAAATGCTGGTATAAATTATGTTATAGTATTAACTAAAACCGATAAACTTTCTAAGAAAGCAATAACTGAGCGTGAAGAACAAATAAGAGATGTTGTTTCGCAATGTAATCATGTAATTGATGTGTTGCCTTATTCTTCAGTTACTAGAGAAGGCAGAGATCAGTTAATTGGAATTATAAACCGAAGTTTAAAAGATGCAAAGAAAAAATAGTATAACAGAAGAGATAACTCAAAGCATAGAAGCAAAACAAAAGCTGATGCATTATTGTACAGATGAGATATATAATATTGCTATGAAACTAGCTGATGTAATTAAATCTGGTAATAAGATAATGCTATGTGGCAATGGTGGCAGTGCAGCTGATAGTCAGCATATAGCTGCGGAACTAGTAGTCCGTCTCAGAAGTGAGGTTAACCGACCAGCAATACCTGCTATGGCACTCACCGTAGATACTTCTATATTAACTGCTGGAGGTAACGACATAGGGTTTGATAATATCTTTGCGAGAGGTGTAGAAGCATTTGGAAAGCCAGGTGATGCTTTGATAGCTATTAGTACAAGTGGTAATTCGGAAAACGTAATTAGAGCCGTTGATATGGCAAAGAAAAAAGGTGTTATATCCATAGGATTATTAGGAAACGAAGGTGGAAGGCTAAAAGCCGAGTGCGACGATTTTGTGGTAGTGCCTAGTAATGTCACTGCTAGAATCCAAGAATGTCATATACTTATAGGTCATATCTGGTGCAGAATAATCGAAGAAATAAATTATCTATAAAAAAAGCATTAGTAAGTAAAAAATATTTTCATGCTGTGCTAATGAATAACTTGCTTTAGTATTTTAATTTCAAGTAATCTTAGCTCATTTGGAAGAGCATCTGATTGTAATCAGCAGACCATTAGCTCAAATTCGATTGACACCTCATAGTTAATGAATTATGATTGAAACTATATTTACTCAAAACTTAATATTTAAGCTTTAGTTACATTAACAGATTATTGTCTTTGTGAAAAAGAATCCCAACATCAATTTTCTTATTTAGATTCATTTTTTGAACAACTTGTATCTAACTATATAATTATCCAATTTATTTAGTATTCCAACATATTCATTATTTCCAACATTTATATGATTCCATGGGAAATAGCTTATTATACCATCGTTTTCGAAAATAGATTGCTGATAGATTTTTTCACCAGTATTTAAATCAAAGATAACTCTTATTATCTCATCTTCAGGTTCAGTAGTCGTATATGTAAATGATATTTCATTTTCATTAAATTCTGGTTTTAAATATAAAGAATTAGTATTAAATCTATCAATATAATTACCCCTAATAGGTCCCATTTTTAAACGGAGATCCTTAAAATCTCTATAGATATGCTTGTTCCATTTAATATTTAAATCCCTATCCATTGAGATTAGGTTAATGTCTTCTAAAAAAGCATAAAATAATTGATTAGTAGTATAGTTATAACTTCTAGTTGACCCAATTGCCTCATAAGTTTCTGTGAGTAATATAAAACCATCTTTTGTTT
>JBFHKR010000290.1:0-1863 GCA_041595255.1 Chlorobiota bacterium | reverse complement strand
TTGTTGTTATATCAAGTGGATCTAATTCTAAATTATTGGATGTAGAGTTTTTAAGTGCTGAAGCAATTAATTGATTATTACTATTATAATATTCAATTGAAACAACTCCGTTAGGGTCTTTTTTTAATACTTTTCTAATACCATCTTTTCTTGGGGTTTCATCTCCAAATAAAAATAAAAGCTCATCTTCTGTTGCTCCTGATCTATATATTTTTGTAGTGTGATCTCCAACCGTTGAACCTATTGCAAATTCTTCACCAAACCCAGAAACTTCTTTCACCTCTGACAGTGGGTTATTATCAAACATTGTTCTTTTATATGGATAATAATGTGGACTTGAAGTAGTATTGCTAGAGGATGGGACACGATCTTCAGCTAATATATCAGACCCAACTGGAGTAGTACCAGAGTAGTAGTCATCAACACTTGAATTATCCATACCTGGCGGAGCATCAACATTACCTCCTGTTAATCTTCCATCATCGAATTCTTCATATGAAAACAAATCATCTGTACCTACTTCTGCAAAATCTCTCTGATAACCCAAAGGGCCATTTGAGATTGCATTAAATGGTACTGGTAATGTTGTAATTGCTTTTCTTCCAACATAATCATATATTGATTGGTTTACTAGCTTAGAATTGTCTGACTCTATATATTTTTGATTCTGTCGAATATTTAAAAGATTATCCGCATATTCTATCTTTTCTAAGATTTTAGTGTCATTATTTCCTTCTGTAAATATTCTCTCGTACTTCCAATTTATATTACTATCCATTTGATGAAAATAGAATCCACCTGTTAAATCATCAGGAACCGATATGTCTAGATTATATCCTTGTGTTAAATCATAATCTGTACTGGTAATCTCAATTGTTGGGTAATTCCAATTTCCCCAATTTCTTTCATCTGCTATACCGCCTTTGTTAGTTTCAAATTGAGAATTAAAATCTTTATAGTAATCTGTTATTGCTCTAACTCTCCATATATAATACCCTGTCCCTTCAGTTATTGCTAATATTTTTCTGTAAATATCGTCTGACGCATCTGGGTCTTTTACTCCATTAACTACGAAAAACATTGCATTATCCCAATTAATAGAAGTCTCCAAATCCATTTGAGAAGCAACACTAGAAAATTCATCATTAAAAAGTCTCAATACTTGTATTTCGAAAAGCGGTGTTTCTTCATCATTACAATCCCCAGCATCTTTAAACTTCCAAGAAAACTCTATATGCCCCCCTGTTAAAACTCCCAAATTGGAGTACGGAATTTCTAAGCCACTAGGGCTTATTAACTCTATTTCTTGCAAATAAGAAGTATTTATTTCAACTCTTCTATCAACTATCAATTCTGCATCCAAGAACATACCATTAAGTACTCCTGATTGATTAGTAATTCCCGTTATTCTAAAAATGGCATTAGTTATAGGAATATTATCTAATTGATCAGTTATATCTTTAATGCAAACTGATTCAGGATTATACTTCGAATCGGTAACTGACTCAATTTCTAAGTCACACACAACCGCAGTAAATCCAGTTATTTTAGTTGTTGGGTTTAATATTTCAAATGCTTCGATAATAACCTGAATAGTACTTGAATAAGTTGAAAGACCTTCTTCAAAATCATCTAACCCATACTTATAAGTTAACTTTATTTCTGCTTTTTCAATCTCACTATTAAAACATAAAGAACTTTGAGATGGAGAATCTTCTAAAATCAGTTCTCTATCTTCAGGGTCAACATTAGTTGTTAGATTACTTATCTCCGAATCATCTAGCGGGTTTGTTATTTTGTGTTTTTCTTGTACATAATTGTACATTACCTGATTTTCTTTTTGAGAAAGTAATGTAAGAGACT
>JBFHKR010000289.1:0-1872 GCA_041595255.1 Chlorobiota bacterium | reverse complement strand
ATCCAAAAGTTCAAATCCAGATATTTCACATAAATAACTGAAAGATTCATAACAAAACTCGTTGCAATGCCCCGGTTGATAACCCTTCGCATATTTCTTTTTAAAACCCATATTAGATAGTAAGCGTCTGTACTTCAAAGAAAGCGCTTCTATATTAGGAAATTCGAGCATGGCATATCCACGAGGGACTAATAGTCTCTTAATTTCTTTCATGACTCCGATTGAATCGGGTATGTGTTCCAATACGTGTCTAAAAGTAACTAAATCATATTGCACGGTATTATCATAACCATCCATAAAATTCCCAACCTTCACGCTTATACCTAGTTCTTTTTCTATTTTAAGAGCAATCTCCTCTATCAACTCAGAACCCTCTACTTCCCATCCGCTTTCTTGAGCATAAAGTAATAGAGCTCCATTACCGCAGCCAATATCAAGTAATCTGCCTTTGTCTTTAAGGTTTTCATTAATGTATTTTACGGAAAGTATAGCGCCTATATTTTTTTTCTTATCGTTGGGATCTTGTAGGCCAATGGCATACTTCTCTTGGTGGTCTGCCATAAATAGGTTTGATAAATCAATATTCACCAATTTGCAGTTTTGACACTGGTAGAATTTGTATTCATGCTCATGGCCTTGGGTATAATATAGCTTTAAGTTGTTGCTATTACATATTCGGCATTGCATATAAGTATATTTCCGATGATTATTTAAAAAGGTACGAGAGTAGATTGAAAATTCTACATTTACTTTTCCTAATCACCAAAATTAATGTAGTTCAATTGGTGGAAAAAGCAATTCAATAATATCACAATATAGTAAGAAATTTAAAGAATACCTTTTTTAATCAATTAAACTTACTTTTCTTCCTAGTTTTGATACCCGTTGAACTAAAATCTTTGTTTCAAATTCATTTACATCGCCATTAATCTAATATATGTCAATATTGACAATGTCACTCCACCAACTAATAGTAATATTAACTTACTCGTTTTTGAAGTGATCTCGTAATATTCTCTAATATCCTCTCTAGTCATAGACCATATTAACAATGCATAGAATAGCATTTCGAGAAAATGAGTGTAAGGATTAATTAATAGAATATAGCTATCAAAGTAATCGAATAAATCCTTTTCTACTTTGACAGGCGTTGTATTCTTGTAGTAGATATAGTGCGTCAATGTAACAAGAATTGAATTAAGGCTTAATAGCGAATAACTTACTGCTAATATCCATCCTGTTTTATATTTCTTCCATAGAAGGTATATAATGAAAAGTGGTATTAATATCGAAATGAAGGTAAGATAAAAACCAGAATCTAATGACTTACTATCAACTAAATAAAAGGAGAAAAGTTCAAAGGATTCATTAAGTCCAATTAGAAAAAAGAATACAAAAAATATAATAATAAATTTAATCTTATTATCTAAAGTTATGTTTTCTTTTTTAAAAGGAATAAACAATTATGCCCCCTACACCAAATTCGCTTTTTCACGCTTGATATTGGCACCAATAGCTGACAGTTTTTGCTCTATATTCTCGTAACCACGGTCTAAGTGATATACTCTTAGTACTTCTGTTCTTCCCTCTGCAACTAGTCCAGCTAATATAAGTGAAGCACTAGCTCTTAGGTCAGAAGACATTACTTGTGCACCAGATAATTTCTTGCCCCCTTTTATAATAGCAGTATTATCTGATACAGAAATATCAGCACCTAATCTTTGAAGCTCAGGTATGTGTTTGAATCTGTCTGTGTATATATTATCTACCACTTTTGAAGTTCCTTGTGCCGCTAACATATATGCCGTCCACTGCGCTTGCACATCTGTAGGAATTCCAGGGTAAACTGAAGTAGTAATATCAACTGGTTGT
>JBFHKR010000288.1:0-1877 GCA_041595255.1 Chlorobiota bacterium | reverse complement strand
GACAATGAAACAGGAGTTTAAGACGTGGGAATTAGCACAGATGGAGTCGGCTAAGATTTTATTTAATTGGCTTATTAGTCAGAAGTAAATGTTAAAATTACAAAATAATTTAAAATAATTGTATTTTTACTTGTGTAGTATGTATATGTTGCTTATATTTGTAGTGTAATTAATAACAAACAAATACAAATATTATGACAACTCTAAACAAAATACAAACAGTAGCAACTTCAACAGAACTTAGTTTAATTGAAATGGATTTCAGAATGTTTATTGATGATTATAATGCTCAAAGTTTAGAGAATTTTGAAACACTAACATCTATGTTTGAACCTATGACAAGAGATATAATGCAGAAAATACAAAGAGACACTCATACTAAATTTGGTGCATCTGGAATGGTTTTAGTTTCTCAAATATTACCAGCAATGGGATTAAATACTAACCATAAAATACTAGATTAATTATGAAACCATCACAACAAAAATTATATGATTGGTATAAATCTAATTCAAATTGGTTTGACAATATAGAAACTATGGAAGAATTAGGGTCTGGTGAAGTTGAAATAGTAACTGATACACATTACTATTTAATAGGTAAAAGAGGTGGTTTATTAAAACAAATTAAAATATAATTATGACAGTAATTGAATACTTAAACAACTGTGCTGATAGATGGCCAGGACAATCAATATATACTTGTAAAATTACAAAAATGAGTTTTGGTTATGAAGATACAGATATGCATATAGATTACTTAAAAAGAAATAAATTAATATAATTATGAAAGCAGAAGTCACTAAAGAAGGAAATATAAATATAATTCCAGAAACAGATACAGAATATTATGCAATATCTAAAGTTTTGTATTATTCAAGAACACAAAAAATTGAACAAGTAGTAAGTATAAAAGAATCTTAAATATGGGCGCAAAAACAAACGATTTTGAAAATTATTTAACAGATGTAAATAAGAATTTTTTACATGCAAAAAAAACGAATTAATTATAACTCATTTATGGGTTGATGGTTTTGGATGGGAAAACACAATATTAATAGAAGAAGATTTTAAGATGCTCGAAAAATTAGAAGGAGTTTTTGAAGGTGATAATATTATGGTTGGTATTGAAAAAGAAGGATTTAATTATAGAATAGTTAAGACTAAATGATTAAAAAAATGAAAGATCTAGCTAAGAAATATGTAATTACAACGGACAAAAAGGAACTGATAAACAAATAGAAAAATGTATTAAGTCATTTTCAGGTAGTTTAGAAATAATGCAACAATTCGCTAAAGGAAGGATTAATGGATATTAAACAACTAAAAAACGAACTCGGACTATCTAACAAACAGATAGCTGAGTTCTTCGGAATGAATGCACCTAGTTACGCCAACAGTACAGCTAAGAAAAGATATGAAAACGCTTTATGTGAATTTTATGAGCACGTTACTTCTTGTACTGGTGAACAATATAAGAAATATTAAATAAACATTTCCAAAAAGAATAAAGAGTAATTAAAAAATTATACGTACATTTGAATTAATATTTGTATTTCATGTTTTTAGGGGTCACTCTTGGTTGAGTGGCTCTTTTTTTGTATATTGCGATATTGATAAATCAAAAGTTGATTTGTATTGATTATGGATAAGAGAAGAAACAACGGAGGTAACAGCACTAAGGCTAAAGGATTAGATAAGAGAAAGAACGAGTATAAGAGAGCTTTGACAGAAGCTTCAACAGTCGAAGAGGTTAAAGAAGTTATTAAAAACCTAAAGAAGCTAGCTAAAGGCGATGATTTGCAAGCGATTAAATTATTTTTGTCATACTATTTAGGCAATCCTAAAGATATCATAGATATAACCACTGGGGATGAG
>JBFHKR010000287.1:0-1881 GCA_041595255.1 Chlorobiota bacterium | reverse complement strand
TGATTATTATGGAAATTTGGACATAGGCTTAGATTGGATTAGAATCGAAAATATTTTTACTCATAAAACTTTACGAGGTGAATTAGATAGCTTAGGGAGATTCTCTAATGATCATTCTAGATATTTAAGCATATTTCCAAGTTTAATTGAACCTTCTAGACAATATAACTCAGCTGGTATATTAGACAGATTACAAGAGACATTAACATATTTAAAACGTGAAGAAGATGTTCAATTTTTTAGGTTTTATGGACAAGATATTGAATCTGATTCCTATTTTTGGTGGATTCAAGAAAGATATTTGAACCTTGTGACTAACGGATTAAGTGCTTTTAGGACAGTAAATCTAAATGCTCCTAATTACTATCATTACACAAAAGCGGAACAACGCTTTGAAGGAATCAAATTAGGAGCTCATGAAGCAAGTTTGAACGTCCCATATCAACGTATAGGGAATTTCCAAGATATCTCAACTATGAGTTTGAAAGGATATTCTGGTCATGATATTCACCCTTATTCTGATACATTAAAATCTCAATATGAAGTACAAGCTGAGTTGCTAGGTAATATTGTAACTTATGATTCTTTGAGGAATATTCAACTTTCTAGTTATCAAGATACACTTGATTATTTTGAGAATTTGACAGGTCATCATTGGACTCATAATCATTTACAGGGTCAATTCAGTGAAACAGCTGTTGGAAAATTCATGATGACTAATAATAAAAATCTAATTTATCAAGATAAACCTTGGTGGATGTTATTCTTTGCTGTGCAAATGTGCTAGGAATGGATGGGGATAACATATATGGAACAAATTTATCTGAAACTGATGATTTAATATTTTACAGCGAAACAATACGAACTAAGACAGGAGAAGAGATGAATTTGCTAACGGGTCTTTCTTGTATTTTAGGTGCAAAAGGTTTCTATTATGATAAAGAACATTCAGGAGATTTGGGTTCTATAGATACTACACTTGTTTTCAATGGAATAGGTAAATCTGAAAATGATTGTTTTATAGAAGGTGAGGATAAATTAGCTTACATTAAACAAGCTAATTTAGGTCCTGATTTCTATGATGGTTCAAGTGATTTTATTGGAAATTATGACGAATGGATAACAAGCGACTTACACACTAGAATAGGGGTTGATTCTGATAGGATATATTTTGGATTTCAATCATTAAGATTAGAAATATTCCAATTCCATAATTTCCTAGATAAGAATAATGACAAACTAATGAACCTTAGATTGGATGTATGGTATGCAAAAGATTTTCGAGAATGGTATTCACAACGTGGAACTCTTATTGACAGTAGTTACTTATCAAAATTTATCTCACTTAATAGAAATGATTGGAGAATTAAACGACAAGAAATTTGGGATAACCCAAGTACAGGTTTAGAATTTAAAGAAGTTCAGGAAAACTTTGATTCAACATTCTTTGATATAACATTATTAAGAGATGAAAATGAATCAATAGATAGTATATTCTACATTGGAATCCTTAATAGGAGAACTGATCCATTAATACCATTTCATGACGATGGCGATAGTATTGGAGACATTGAATTGAAGTTTTATTCTTCAAATGAATATGATGATTTCTTAGAGTCGGGAGGAAACGGATTAACTAAAGAAGAATGGAATTATTGGTATAATAAAAGGCAAGGGGTAAGAGATTTTTATATTCCTTTTGATTATAGTAGTTCAAATGGAGATTATAATTTATTAAAAATAACAGAACTTGATGGTGAATTCAAAGATGGAGGTGGTATACCATTAACAAATGATTCATTACCAAGATGGCTTCAAAGTCATCGTTATCAAAAAATTGATACAGTAATTGCTCAAGACCGAGACTTATATTTAAGACTT
>JBFHKR010000286.1:0-1889 GCA_041595255.1 Chlorobiota bacterium | reverse complement strand
TTAGAATTGAAAAATAAATTGAGTAAAACGCTGTAAGTAATAATGAAGATAGGATTAACTATTCGTTTAGAAGTGTAATGGTAAATTTATTGATAAATTTTAGGGAGATGATATCATGCGAATTGTGATTTATATTCTAATTATTTTTTTTAATATTCAATTCTCATTTTCTCAATTTAAGGTTATTCAAGAGAATGGAGGTAGTGATGTAGGTAAAGGGATTAGTCTTGAAAATGGTGGAATATTATATGTTGCTAATCCATTTAATAAAGAAACATCAAATCTAAATATAAAGATTTATCAATTAGATTTGGATGGAAGTATATTACGAAGTAAACATTTATTAAATGAAAAATATTATGAAACTGTAAAAGATGTAATTGAAACTAGTAATGGAGATTTTCTTATTTGTGGGGATAGAAGATTGCCTGGGGTAACTGACAGGTCTTTTTTTTTAATGAAAGTAGATAGAAATTTCAATGTAGTTTATGATAGTACATATGGTACAGAATTATCTAATAACAGACGTGAAGAAGGTAGAAAAATTATTGAAATTAATGAAAATAGATTTTTAGTTTATTATATTAGTTATACAGGTTTAATTGAAAATGTTTTTATGATGGTTGATTCAAATGGAAAAAGAGTATGGGGAAGATATCTAAATCAAAATCTTGTATCTAGTTATCCAGATTTGAAATTTGAAAAAGATAAGATTAAATTATCTGGTTTTACAAGAAAAGAAAATGATTACATGTTAACTTACTTAGACCTTGATACTTTAGGCGAAATAACTCATTCAAAGGTATTTGATAGGTATAAAACTAATGCATGTTATGTAGTAGGAAAAAAAAGATTTGATTATCAAGAAGAAAAAATATTCTTCAACATAATGAGAGATAGCTGTAAAGGAGGCATATTTAATATACTAGTTTCTAAAGTAAATAATGATGATAATATAATTTTAAATAAAATATTTGATTTTAACTATAAAAGCTATATTCTAGAAGATGTAATTTCTACGTTTGATAGTGGTTATTTAATGGTCGGCAATATTAAAGAATACCTAGAAAATGGTTACTCCGTCAAAAACAGAGGGCTATTTTTCTATAGATTGGATAAAAATCTTGATTCTGTTTGGCATAAGGAAATATTATTTGATGAAAAAAACTATATTGAATCATATTCATTTTTTAAAGCATCTGGTGAATATTATTATTTTACTGGCAATCACGTAAGAGATTATGTAATTGGTAGATTAAATAAATATGGAGAATTTGAAGAAGATTTTCTTTCTAACATCGATATCAATAATGATATTAAAGTAAATTTGGATATTGAGGTTTCCTCTGAATCAAATTACATTTCTTTTGCAAATAATAGTATTTCGAAGTATGATTTTAAAATTTACGATTTACTTGGTAGAAATATAATGAATATAAGTTTAAACTCACATGAATCATACCAAATTTATTTGAAGACTGGAGTTTATTTAATTTATGGTAATAATTCACAAAAGAGTTACCATCGTAAAATAATAATAAACTAAATACTATGTGTCTTTTTTTTTAATTTTAAGTTCATTTTTAAATTGTTCATATATTAATTTCTATAGATCCGAAGTTGTTAATGATTTGAACTGGGGTAAAAAAGGTGAATTGATATATAAATTTAAAGTTGAAAAGATATCTCCTGAAATATATTGTGATTCTTTAATAATATTTAAATCATCAAATTTTGAAGTTAAGTTAGAAATAAACCAATTATTTAATGCTGAATACCTTAAATTGTGTAGTAATGGTAATATTTACGGGAAATTCCTTGATGAATTATTGTACAGTTATAACAACAAATTAATCAATTTTGACTACATTAGTAATATTTATTTAGTA
>JBFHKR010000285.1:0-1925 GCA_041595255.1 Chlorobiota bacterium | reverse complement strand
GAGGGTATGGTAGAGTTGTTTTAGGTAAGATATTTCCAATCGAATCAAGTGGAGATAATTTACTTTACTTAGGTGGTCAAGGAGAGCAGAGCTATTATGATGGAACGAACTATTTATTTGGTCAATTAACGGCTGGTAGTGCTTTCAAAGGGGCGGTTGCCTCATATACTTATCAGGAATTTCTAGGATTAGGTTTTCATAGATTGGATGAACATATTACACTTGCCGCTTCATTCAGACAACAAACAGCTTGGCGTTGGGGTGCATTAAGACAGCTTATATTAGACAATGATTTTGGTTTACGCGGTTATGATGCCAATAGATTTGCCGGCGATAATCGTCTATTAGCTAATGCAGAAATAAGATATTTTACAGGTTTAGACCTTTGGTTATTTGATTTTGAACTAGCGGGATTTTATGATATTGGTACTGTATGGGATCAGTCTATCAAAATAACAGAATCACAATTCTACAATTCAGTGGGTTTAGGTTTACGTTTTCATAGTAGAAAGACATCAGGTGAGCATAGTATATTCAGAGTAGATTTTGCATATAATATGTTTGATGGAAAGTTTGGTGGTGTTATATTTACAACTAACCAACTGTTTTCTCCTATCAAAGATCATTTATATAAATTGCCTCAATTATTCGGAATTGAATTTGATGCACAATAGGAATGTTTCACGTGAAACATAATAGAAATAATAATGAATAATAAATACGACATATTAGTAATTGGCGCTGGGCATGCTGGAATAGAAGCTTCTATTGCTCCTGCTCGAATGGGTCTTAAAGTCGGGCTACTTACTATGAGCTTTGACAATATGGGTAAACCCTCTTGTAATCCATCGATAGGTGGAACGGCAAAGGGTCATTTAGTCAAGGAGCTAGATGCTCTTGGCGGTGAAATGCCTTATCTTGCTGATAAAGCTGGTATTTCTTTTAAGATGTTAAACACTTCTAAAGGGCCAGCGGTATGGTCTCCTCGATGTCAAATAGATAAGGATCTTTATCCTCTATATGTAACAGAGACATTAAGAAATATTAAAAACCTTACGCTTATTAAAGCAAAGGCAACAGAGATACTAATTGAAAATGACTCTGTAGTAGGGTTAAGGACTGAGGACGATAGTATATTAGAATGTAAAGCTGTTGTATTATGCGCTGGAACATTTCTAAAAGCAGTTATGCATACTGGTTTAGTTCAGACCAAAGGCGGAAGAATAGGAGAAGATACATCAGATAAAATATCAGATATGCTTAATCATTATGGTTTCGAACGAGGGCGACTAAAAACCGGTACTCCACCAAGAGTTGATTCAAGAAGTATCGACTATTCTAATCTGAAACCTGCTGATATTGATAGAGAACCTGTTCCATTTTCACATAGATCTTCAGCCGTTCGCAATGTTATGGTTTGCCATCAATCAGATACTAATGAAACTACTCACAGTATTCTAGAGGAGGGGTTTGACCAATCACCTATGTTTACAGGTAATATTACTGGTGCTGGGCCACGTTATTGTCCATCAATAGAAGATAAAATATTTAGATTTGCTGAACGGAAAAGCCATAAAATATTATTAGAGCCCGAAGGATTGAATACTAATTCAGTTTATGTTAACGGGTATTCTACTAGTTTACCACTTGATATTCAAAAAAGAGCTATAGTAACTATACCAGGATTGGAAAAAGCTAACATTACAGTTCCTGGTTATGCTGTAGAGTATGATTTTTTCTTTCCTTATCAATTACGCTTTACTTTAGAGACTAAAGCTGTTAGCGGTTTGTATTTTGCTGGTCAGATAAACGGTACATCCGGCTATGAAGAAGCGGCTGTACAAGGCTTTATGGCGGGTGTAAATGCTGGACTAAAGATAAAAGGGGAAGAGCCATTAGTTCTAAAGCGCTCCGAGGCATATATT
>JBFHKR010000284.1:0-1938 GCA_041595255.1 Chlorobiota bacterium | reverse complement strand
CATTATCGATAGAATTTTGAATAATATTATATCCGGGTGTTGGATAAGCAAGAGCATACCCACCTTCACCACGAGTTTCAATAACTGTTTTTTTATGGCCTAGAGCATTCTCTTGAGTAGCAATTTTCTGATTGCCTTCGATAACTTCGCAACGATAAATAACGTGGAAACCTCCAGATTGAGTAGTTTGAATAACTAATTTTTTAAATAGTTCTGGATTATATTCCTTAACAGCTTTAGAGAAGGACTCAAAAATTAATGAAGCATTATTAAGGTGATTATCAAAGTCCAGAAGTTCCATATTATCTGAAACTGGACCTAGGACAATTGCAAGGGCAACATTATCTCTAGAAAACCAAGTATTGATTTGATCTGCAGAAGCTATGTCGTTTTGAAAGTACTTCCAAGAAGATTTATTTGTATTTGGGTCTTTAGGTAATAAGCTAAAGAAAGGTTGTTTAGTCTTTATATCGGTAGGAATAATTGATATTCCTGATTCTATATACTTTTTGGCTAATTCTTTCATAATGCATCAATTTCTTAGTAGTTGCTCCATTAGAGGGGTTTTCACGTCCTTTTCTGGATGAAGCTAAAATAGTTTTTCAAAGTTTGTTTACTTTGATAATGCTATTGTAAGAATTTGTTAGAAGCAATGCAAGAAATTGTTAGAAGATGTTACCATTTAGTTTTACACAACATTGTGGAAAGGGCATAAAAAAAGCCAACGGTTAGGTTGGCTATATTAAGTCTTAATGATTTGATTTCTTAATAGTTTTGATGAGAAAATATTTCAATATAGAATCATCTACTTCTAGAGCTCTAAGTAGACTGGGTAATGTTTGTGATTTTAATAAGATTTTTTTCTTTAAAGCAAAAATGGCATCTTCATTAATATTTATCTCTTTAATACCCGAATCATCTATAAAATCAAATAGTAAATTTCTAAAGTTTACGCTTTTTCTTAACATATTAAAATTATGCAATTGCCTTAAGTTTAGCTCTGAAGTCAGATTAACACCAAAAATCAAGTTATCTCGATTATTCAATAATCCATCATATTCGTCTTCGTTCATTTCTATGATTTGAAACCTTTCAAGTACCTCAAAAAGAATATCGCCATCATATATAAAGAAGTTTCTCATCTCATGCTTCTTTTTAAAGTAGTAATTTTTACCACCTAGATTTTCGATTAAATATATATTCATTTTCACCTCTGAACTATGAATTATTATTAATAGTGCTCTAACTTGAGAGTCATCAAAACAAATATATATAAAACAAAGAAAAGTGTCAACTAAATTACAATTATTAACCTCTTTTAGCCCAAAATAAAATTTTAAAAACGGAGTTTGTGTTTATAAATTCCATAGTGGGCTGGATTATAAGAGGCTGAATACGTATGTGTGTCATAATAAGTATTCAATAAAAATAAAACGAAAAAGCCCACATTGATAGGATTAATTATGAATAAATTCATAATGCGGGCTTTCTCTTATGATATCCTGAGTACTATTTTCAACTAATTGATTAATTAATTATAAGGATATCGATATTTCGTATTCAAAAAAATACCCATCCAAGTTATTTTCAATATTAAGGGTGTGCTATAATATTTTATTCGAGAAAACTTGTATGAGATATTTACAAATTAATCATTGCAATATAGAGAAATAATAGGGTTCTGAAAAACTAAATCGAAATTATTATAATATGATATACAAAAAAAGCCAACGGTTAGGTTGGCTTTGTTAGATATCAAAGGGGCATTTAACAAACCTTTTTGTAATTTGGTAAATAAGATATCTTATTATTGTATTGTAAATCTATTTTTGTAATTTTTACACTATTTAAGCACCTTACAAATGTATTTTACTCAGATTTGTAAATAGTAATCTCTATTTTAGCATCTGATTTAATGTCCAGTTCACCATTATAATT
>JBFHKR010000283.1:0-1941 GCA_041595255.1 Chlorobiota bacterium | reverse complement strand
GAATAGAATCAAGTTTTATGAATTCCTAAATGGTATGATTTAAAAGAAAGAATATTGAAATAGATTTTTTATATTGTCAAAAATTATCGTTTAACTTATTTGTAATCTAATGAATAGTTTGATTGAAAAAATGGATAGTCTAACGTTCTATCAAATGCAGACCGACTCAACTTATTTGGTTTGGTATGGGCTTAGTGTTAGAGAATCTAAAGTTTATAGGTCATTAACAATGAAATGGTCTGAAGAAAGGTGAAAAAGCTGTTCGTAATATTGTGCCTTTGCTTCTTAGGTTCTTGTTGGACTGAACAACTCGATTTTGAAAAATCCAAATGGAATGAAAGTGTGGATGGGTTTTATAAGTATAGAGAATCTATGGCGATAGACCTGATGGAAAATCACTTAAAAAAAGGAATGACATATCTGGAATTAACAGACATAATCGGACAACCTGAAAACTTTGCCAACTTAAAAGAGAATACCATCGGTTACACGTTATTGGAAGATTACGGTTGGGACATTGACCCAGTTGAAACAAAGATATTAATGATTGAATTGACCAATGATTCTTTAGTTCAAGATTTTAAAGTAGAATATTTGGGAAAATAAGCCAGCACACAAGAAGGTATATAGCAAATAGGGCTGATTCGACTTCGTACGAATCCTCATTGGAATTGCTAACGTCTGTGCTAAACCGAAAATTAACGCTTATTAACCCGTAACTGACGGTCTTACGTTACAGTTAGTCTGGCTCTATTCGGATTCCATATGGACTTATTTTGTCGTTCACAATTCTCAAAACATTAACCAAAAAAGCCAAGCGATTCCGCTTGGCTTTGATTTTAATCTTATCTCACTTGAGACATTAGTTGTTGCTAACATCCTCGTCTATGTTGATTTCTGGGTTATCATCTACCTCATCATCGACTTCCAAGTCTGGTTTTAGTAATTCTTTTTCGTCGATTTTCTTCTCGCCACCAACAAATTTGAATTTCAATTTCTCATTCTTCTTGTCGAATTGAACTTTGACTACAGCACCATTCAGTAGATTACCCTTGAGTATTTCATCTGCAAGTTCATCTTCTACGTACTTTTGCAATGCACGTTTTAATGGTCTAGCTCCATACTTTTCATCGAATCCTTTTTCAACTATGAAATCTTTCGCGGCATCATTGATCTCTAAAGTCATTTCGTGTAAGTTCATTCTTTCTTGAACTAACTTTAATTGTATATCAATTATTTCTTTGATATTTTCTTTAGTCAGCTTACGGAAGATAATGAAATCATCAATTCTATTTATGAACTCTGGGCTAAATATAGACTTAGTTGATTCTTCTATAGAGCTTTTCAGTTCTTCGTAGTCATTCTCTGATTCTATATCAGTAAATCCGATTCTACCACCAGGTTTCAAATCTTTAGTACCAGCGTTAGAAGTCATTATAATAATAGTATTCTTGAAGTCAATCTTTCTACCTAATCCATCAGTCAAAATACCATCATCAAACACTTGTAGTAAGATATTATAAACATCAGGGTGAGCTTTTTCTATCTCATCTAGTAATATGATAGAGTATGGCTTTCTTCTAACTTTCTCAGTTAGCTGACCACCTTGCTCATAGCCAACATAGCCCGGAGGTGAACCTACCAAACGAGATACAGAGAATTTCTCCATATACTCACTCATATCAATACGAATGATAGCATCTTCCGTATCGAACATAGCTTTTGAAAGCGATTTAGCAAGCTCAGTTTTACCAACGCCAGTTGGGCCTAAGAACATAAATGAACCGATAGGTCGTTTAGGATCTTTAAGTCCAGCTCTTGCTCTTCTGATAGCTTTAGCTAAATGTTCAATAGCTTGCTCTTGTCCTACTACAGCACCTTTTAGTTCATCAGCTAATGAAAGAAGTTTTAGTGATTCTGATTCGGCTACTCTAGACACTG
>JBFHKR010000282.1:0-1942 GCA_041595255.1 Chlorobiota bacterium | reverse complement strand
TTTCATAATGCACTTTTGGACTTGCTCGAAGAGTATAAGATAGATTTAATTGTATTAGCGGGCTATATGAGAAAAATTCCATTTCCCATTATTCAAAAGTATAATAACAAGATATTAAATATTCATCCTGCACTATTACCAAAATATGGAGGTCAGGGTATGTATGGAATGAATGTTCACAAAGCCGTTCACGACGCAGGAGAAACTATTTCTGGTGCAACAGTTCATCTAGTTAGTGAAGAGTACGACGAAGGGAGAATCTTAAAACAAGAATCTATTGCTATAGACAAAACTGATACTCCCGAGATTATTGCTGAGAAAGTATTAGCAATAGAACACAAAATATACTCGAATACAATAAAAGAAATTACTGAAGGAAAGATAAAACTTGATTAATTCCATTAGTCTTTTTATTTTGAAATATGACACACACCAAAATATATAAGCAAAGATTTGATTTCTATTGGAAATCAGTAGTGATATACACAGTAGTCCTTATAGGATATGGACTTATACGTATGATTGTTGGACATGAAAACTTTGGGATACTTACTCACGACCCAGTTTTCATACTATTATCATTATTTATATCTGGTTCTTTACTCATGTATTTGCACAAATTATTTTGGGTTAGAACAATAGTAATTGATGAAGATACTATCACTATCAAAAATAGATTCAACGAATCAACTTTTACTAAAGATAATATCTCAAAGATATTCTTAGGTAGAGAAAGGCCATTTCAATCGCGTGAGACTTTCAGAGTAGTAAAAATTGATCTTGTCAATAGAAAAAGAAAAATCCGCATCAGACCACATAACTATTGGGATGACAAACAGTTATTCGATGATATCAGTCGAGTAAAAGAAAGAATTGGCAAATGAGAGTTATACTAATAATATTATTAGCTTCAATTAGTATTGGGTCTGCATCGCAAACGAACTTAGAGGCTATTAGCAGTTCTATTGATTCCCTTACTAAACAATCCCTTTCAAAAATATATAATAATAAAATTAAGATCCAAACTGAATATAGTGAGCTTGTAGATAGAATAGAATCTTCATTTAAAAGTTTAGACTCTAATTATATTATAACTACTCACTCGAAGTATGGTACTTTATTTTCATTGGATACAATTAAGATTGAGTACAACTACGTTAATAGCACTCGTACTATTCGTTTAGTAGCAAATATACAAACTCTAGCAGACGACAACATAGTTGATTATTCTATCCCTTACATTTTCACTGATTCGATTGATATCGACAATATAAGTCGCATAGAAGATGAATCTTTTCCTTTTACTAAGGGAAAATTAATCAAAGAATCCTCATTTTGGGATGATGCTCTCGAGCCAGCAATATTTGTAGGTTCTGCAGTAATTATCATATACTTACTTTTTACAGTACGTTCTAGCTAACTACCACATTATTAAAAATAAAAAACCCCAAGCTTGGTAGCTTAGGGTTCTGAATTTTAGTTTTGTATGTAGATAATACTATCTAACTACGCTTAGTTGTCTTGATTGGATTCCGTTCGCACTTCTTAGAAGTACTGTGTATGCTCCATTTGCTAGGTTTGATACATTTAAGTTGTATAATCCACCTTTAGCTATATCTGTGAACACAATGTTGCCATTCATATCTACTACCTCTAAAGTCAATGCTTCAGAGCTATTGAATCTTATTGCTGTAGTTGTACTTGCTGGGTTTACTGAAAAACCATTGAAGTTAAAGTCAACTACTGATGATTCGATTCTTTGTGATTTATTTTCTTCGTTCGCAGAGTTCAATTCTCCATCGTTTGATGTTTGATTTACTATACCACCCAAATCACCTACAGTGATTGTATCTTGGATACCTAGTTCTACGCTGAAACTTACACATGTTGTATCATCATCATGTTTAGCATCATAAGGATAATCTACCCATGCACAAGCTGT
>JBFHKR010000281.1:0-1948 GCA_041595255.1 Chlorobiota bacterium | reverse complement strand
TAAATTTCTAAGTTCATTTTTTGTTGTTGTTTTTGTAATTGTAACAGAGTCATTTGATTCATTTTTATATGTATAATTATAAACTAAGCTATCTTTATCATTAGAATTGAATTTCATTTCTCGAAGTTTATGATTAGAATTCATTAATGTATCTTCAATAATACTAAACTCTACTATGTCATACTTAAGGTATTCATCCATAAAGTCTTGACTATACGAGGAATCTGTACTTATAAAGAATAAAGTGGATATTATTATTAGAATCTTAGTTTTCATGATATTAACTTAATCATTTAGCAAAACAATTAAAAAAATTCAATATTATAGGTTTTAATATGTCAAAATACAATAAACTGACTATAAAGGTGTCAAGTTTGAAAAACTTGACACCAAATCAACATACACATCTCACCTAAATGTCCAGTTTTTTAATTAATAAACTGGACATTTACAATGCTTTTTATTAGATTGCATTATGAGCCAAGTAACTAAAAATATTTCGGATAGAATAGATAGATTCCCAAAAGGATTTATATTCACCTATGATGATTTTACCCCAGAGGTGGGCAACAAAGAAGCAACTATTAAAGCCCTAAATAGAATGGCTAAAAGTGGCAAAATTAGTAAGCTAAGCAAGGGGAGATTTTATAAACCTGAAGTTGGAAAATTAGGTAAATTGCCACCACCTATAAATCAAGTTGTAAAAGATTTGTTAGAATCAGATGGTAAGTTAATAGGCTACCTCACCGGATACAGTATTTTCAATAATTTGGGACTAACAACCCAAATAAGTAATAAAATTCAAATTGGACGAAAAGAGACACGACCGAGTATAAATAGGGGCTATTACTTTATTAGTTTTATAAAGCAAAAGAATACAATTACTAAAGATAACATATATTTACTTCAATTATTAGACTCAATTCGATTGATAAAAAAAATTCCTGACTCAACTTCAGAATATATTATATCAAGACTCTTATTTTTGATAAGTAAATTGCATATTAAAGAAATTGAAACTATTATCAAATTGTCTCTGAATTATCCTCCTTCTACAAGAGCATTATTAGGTGCCTTATTATCTGAAAAATATCATTTTCATGTAACTGGGAAGTTGAAAAGATCCCTAAATCCAATCACCACTTATCGACAAGATGATGCTAGTAAAGTTTTAGAATTTACTGAATATTGGAATATTATATGAAGTTACATCTGAATAAATCACTATTTGAAGAATCGATAAGAAAGACTGCTAAGTTATATGGAATTTCAGAAATTTATATAGAAAAAGATTATTGGGTGACGTTTGCTTTATTTATCCTTTTCAATAGTGAATACAAAGATGAAATTGTATTCAAAGGTGGGACTTCATTATCAAAATGCTATGGAATAATAGAAAGATTTTCTGAGGACATTGATTTGATTGTATTAGACAGAAGTAAGTCAAGCAATGAAATCAAAAGAAAGCTTAAAGCAATCACTAGTAAAGTATCTGAGCAACTTGATGAAGAAGAAATCGAGGAATTAACCAACAAAAAAGGTAGAGTTAGGAAGATTGCATATAACTATCCCAAATCAGCAGATGGGAAATTTGGTCAAGCACGAAATAAAATTGTTTTAGAAGTCTCTGCTTTTAGTAAAAGTGAACCATTTCTAGAAATGAATATTAGTCCTTTTGTTTTTACGATGCTTCAAAATGAGAACTTTGATGATTTAATTGACGAATATAATCTTTTACCTTTTAAAGTAAAAGTACTCGGATTAGAGAGAACTTTATGTGAGAAAATAATGAGTTTAGTTAGATTCTCTTATGGTGAAAATCCCGTAGAAAATCTTAAAAAGAAAGTTAGACATTTGTATGATATTCATTTATTATTGGAACATAATGAAATTAATATATTCTTTCGTTCTGAAGAATTTGACAAAATGCTATTAAGTGTAAAAGATG
>JBFHKR010000280.1:0-1961 GCA_041595255.1 Chlorobiota bacterium | reverse complement strand
ATATAATTCTTTTCATCAATACTTAACCAGCTTTTCTATTCTATCACAAATTCTAACAAAATAGACCCCACTATATAAATCAGAAATATCTATTCTGGTTTCGCCCGTTACTTGTTTCATTATCCTACCTGTCAAAGATATTATTGTAACAGTTTGATTCGCCTCTTCTATATTTATAAAATCAGAAGATGGGTTCGGGTAGAATAGATTGCTTGATAATTGATTGCAATTGTTATCTTCCAATGTTGAAAGTTTATATACACCAATATCAGTTGAAATGTAAAGAGTATCTTTGAAATATGAAACATGATTAATTTGAACTCCCAATTCTTTTTTGCCAGGGACAATTTCGATTGGTATTAACTCTCTTATATTTTTTACTCTATAAAGACCACCAGCTTCTGTAGTCAAATATACGTTTCCATCAGAGCATGCTCCAAAGTATCTCATAATACCTAATCCATGTTCACTTAAATTTAAGTTATCTAAAATAGGGCTATTTAAATTATAAATAGCATCATCACTGGATCCGAATAGAATCTCTTCGTTTTTAGAGTATGCTAATTTATCCATGTATAAAGATGGATATCTCCCCTCTCTGATAGGTAAATAATCTACGTACTCACAATTCAAATTTTCATCAATTTTAAATAAACTCATTTCAGTTAATGCCCAAATATTTCCTTGATTATCTATCTCGATTTGCCTAGGTACCGAATCAACATATACGATGCTCGTGACAGTACCAGCATTACGGAAATCAGGAAGACAACTATTAAATCTATTATACTGAAATAATTCGCTGTTATCTCTATCTAGAACAGATATAAATGTTTTCAAATTCTTATCATTCCCAAAAGCGTATATCTTATCGTCAAATATACTGAAAGCACGGACTTCATAGTCCTTAGAATTATCCTGATTTATATTATTATAATCGAACGCGATTGTGTCTCTTAATCCATATAATTTACTATATCCCTTTAATACTAAATCTCCGTTCCTAAATCTATTAAATTTCTCTCTGAAAATGAGATCATAAATACCAAAATCTCGAAATCCAACCCATTCATCATTTTGGGATATTAAATCATCATATTCTCTATAAACAGTTTCCCCACCGACGATTAGCTCTGTATTGTCATCTTTGACAAAAGCATTGTACGCAGGATGAGGTAATTTAGAGCTACCATTTAGTCCATACTCAATTTTAGTTCCTTTTGTTAAGTTGATTATATAGATTTCTTTATAGGGTTCCTCAGAATGTGTTATCATCATATAGTAATCCTCTTTTGCTTTTGCTACCGGGCTAATATAAAAATGTTGCTCTGAGATTTCTGTCTTTTTAATTATTTCTATTCTATCACCAAATATTAAATAGATTTCCTTATGTCCACTCATATAAATTCCATCTTCTATTATATCGAGATTATATGGAGCGAAATCAGGATTAGATTCTTTTTCTTTGAACTTCATTGTAACTGTATTAGTTTTATAGCTATATACTGCAGGCATACTTTTACCCCAATCTGTACCTCTAGGTTTTATACTAAACCATATATCTCCTTCTTTGTCAGTGATGGCTTCCCAATATTTAAGTTCATATCCAGCTGGAATCAAATCTAAATGTTCATTTCTCCGCCATTTTCCACTTTCTAAGTCATATATGAAGCAAACACTTCTCCCAGTCGCTACCCATACTTCGTTATTAGAAACTGCTTGGAAAGAAATAGTATTCTGTGCGTCGAAACCTCTCTCTTGTTCTGTAAATGTTTTGAGTTCATTAGTTTCTAAATTTAGCACTGCAAACCTTAAGGTTCTATATTGAAGTCTAGAATAATAGTTCTCCCAACGACTAGTAGATGAATACATAGATATCCAAACATAGTTATTGTGCACGTCAATACGTGTTATCTCATAACTATTGTTTATATTGTGTGTTATATCATACTTCTGTGTAT
>JBFHKR010000279.1:0-1991 GCA_041595255.1 Chlorobiota bacterium | reverse complement strand
CTCGAATACGTTGAATCTAGGGTGAGGCGCTCCCTCGGAGTACACGCTAGATGGCCCTCCCGAAAGGATAATACCTTTGGGATTCAATTCTTTTAATTTTTCTAATTCTATATTGAACGGGTGTATTTCGGCAAAAACTCCAACTTCACGAACTTTACGTGCTATTAGTTGAGTGTATTGTGATCCGAAATCGAGTATTAATATTTTTTCTACATTTTCCATAGTACAAAAATAGGAAAAAGATTGAAATTAGACAGCCGAAAGTTTTTAATGGTTTTTGTATATTTGGGAAATGGTGAAAGAGGGAAATGGATAATTGGAAACATTTATAATAATTCTAGTACTACTTTTAATATTGTTAATTTCAACTATTGTAGTATACTATTTTGATATTCCTCTTTTTGAACTCAAGGATAATACTTACAATCAACCTGATGATCTTAAAGATGATGGCATTAAATTAGAATATAAATTCTATGATAGATATGGTATTGATTATGTAGTAATTAAAAAAAATTCAACCCTTTATTCATTAATAAAATCATATTATAAGTTCCAAAATAAAAAAAATGAATTTGAAATTATTTTCCCATGGGCTTCTAAAGAAGAAGTTGATTCTCAAATTAGTTTATTAAGGTTGTCAAATGAAGAATACAATCACAGAAAAAGAATAATTGATAAATATAAAATTAAGTTTTGCTACCATATAACCCATAAAAATAATATTAAAAGCATAATTGATAATGGTTTATTATCTGATAGACTTTTAAGAAATAGTTCTTTAAATTTTGCTAACATAGCGAACTTAGATGTAAAGAACCGTAGGGAAAAAAATGAGCCAATCTATAATAGACCCATTTTAGATTATGTGCCCTTATATTTTACACCTAAGACACCAATGCTATTTGCTAAACAAGAATTAAATTCTGATCTTGTTGTAATAGTTATTCATCCATTCATATTATTCGAAAATGGTTTACTTTTTACTGACGGCAACGCATCTTCCAGTAATTCTAAATTCTTCAGTGAATTAAACGATTTAAAATATTTAGATTGGAATTGTATAAGATCAAAATACTGGACAAATTTTGAAGATGGTAAAAGAAAACGATGTTCAGAAGTTTTAGTTCAAGGTAGAATTGATGTAAATTACTTTTATAAAATAGTATGTAATAATAAAAGATTATACGATGAGCTATTAAATGATTATTCAGAAACTAATATTTTGATTGATTTAGATTATAAATATTTCTTTTAATGGTATTTTAATGATTAAACGAATAGTAGGAAATATCTTCACTTCCAAAAATCAAACTATAGTTAACACAATAAATTGTGTTGGTGTAATGGGTGCAGGAATAGCATTAGAATTTAGACTAAGATACCCAGGCATGTATCAAAGATATACTGAATTATGTAACCAGAATATGATTGAAATAGGTAAACTTTGGATATACAATACTGAAGACAAGAGAATACTAAACTTCCCAACAAAAAAGCATTGGAAAGACCCAACTAAAGAGATTTATCTACATAAAGGGCTAGAAAAATTCGTAATGACATATAAAGAAAAAGGAATTACTTCAATAGCTTTCCCATTATTGGGAGCCAGTAATGGAGGGTTACCAAAAAAAACATCATTATCAATTATGGAAAGCTACTTATCTAAATGCGATTTAGACATTGAAATATATGAATATAGCCCGTTAGTTTACGATGACCTTTTTTTAAAATTTAAACAGATTTGGAATTCGAAATCACTTCAAGAACTTTCTAAAGAATCAGGTATTTCATTAAAATATCTTGAACGAATAAATGAAGGACTAGAATCTGAAAATATCAGAACATTAAGTCAGCTAGCTGGAATCAAAGGTATTGGATTTAAAACTCTTGAAAAATCATTTAATTATATTAATAATTCGAGCAAACAAAACACCCTCAATTTTTAATCTCGTGAATAATTGTGAAACAAAAGAAGTTGATTTCGTATT
>JBFHKR010000278.1:0-1997 GCA_041595255.1 Chlorobiota bacterium | reverse complement strand
CCACTCCTTGTGGGAGTGGCTTAGCAATACAATAATTGTATTTAATATTCTATACTTTTAAACTCTTTACTACTTCTGAAACTTTTTCAGCGGCTTCATTGAAACTCTTAGCCACTTTAAATTCTAAATCAGATTTATCAAGAATTTCAGCTGCTAATTCTGCATTAGTACCATCTAGTCTAACAATAAGAGGTAAGTTAACCTCTACAGTTTCTAGAGCTTTGATAATACCATTCGCTACTCTATCGCAACGTACGATTCCACCAAAGATATTAATAAGTACAGCTTCTACATTCTTATCACTCATCATGATACGGAATGCATTAGCAATTCTTTCAACGTTTGCTCCACCACCCACATCTAGGAAGTTAGCAGGCTCGCCACCAGAAAGCTTGATCATATCCATTGTAGCCATCGCAAGACCAGCACCGTTTACCATACAGCCTACATTACCATCTAATTTGATGTAATTAAGGTCATATTTAGAAGCTTCAACCTCTAGAGGAGCTTCCTCAGACACATCACGCAATTCAGCATAATTAGGATGTCTATAAAGCGCATTATCATCGAAATCTACCTTAGCATCCAAAGCTATGATTTGCTCATCAGTAGTAACCACTAATGGATTAATCTCTAACATTGAGCAATCCAACGCATCATAAGCTTTAATCAAATTAGATATAAATTTAATAAAGTTTTTGAAAGCAGTACCGCTTAGACCAAGACCAAATGCTAATCTTCTTGCTTGATAACCTTGGAACCCAATAGTAGGATCTATTGTTTCTTTTAATATTTTTTCAGGAGAATGCTCAGCAACTTCTTCTATTTCCATACCACCTTCAGTAGAGGCCATTATGATGTTTTTACTAGTTGCTCTATCTAATAGAATACTAATATAGAATTCTTTATCAATAGAAGCTCCATCTTCTAGCATCATTCTATTTACAATAGAACCTGCTTCACCTGTTTGAATAGTTACTAATTTATTTCCTAATGTAGCTTCAGCAAATGCTTTAGCTTTAGCAGGTAAATTATCACCAAATAAAACATTGACACCATGAACATCTTTTCCATCTATTTGAAGAATTTCATTAGTGTTTATATTATGAACTTTTCCTTTTCCTCTTCCGCCTGCATGCACTTGCGATTTTAATACTACTACTTTGCTTCCCTTTTCAACAAATTCCTTTGCTGCTTGTTCAGCGTCTTCTGGCTTGAATATAACCTTATTTTCCAATACAGGTACACCGTATTGTTTTAAAAGCTCTTTAGCCTGATACTCATGTACATTCATACAATTTACTCTGAATATTAGTTATTATTTTAATTTCAATTTTGATATCTCCAAATTTACCAAATTCCATTGGGATAGCAAAAGAGGAGAGCTTACATTAATAAAAAAAGTCCCAAAAAGTTTTCACAATTTGGGACATAGAAGATTTAAACAAACTTAAATTCTATTTAATTATCATCAACTTATTAACGGTACTATATGCACCAGAGTTGATTCTTACGAAGTATAAACCTGATGAAATAGCATTTGCATCAATAGCACTTTCGTAATGACCTTGATTTAAATTACTAGTCGATTGATTTGTAACCACATTACCATTTATATCAATGACTTCAATATTAACGTCTAAATTATCATACATAACTGTAAAGTTTGTTTTTATGATATTCAGATTAGCATCAAATTGAGAGAAACTCTCCTCAGGAATTAAACCTATTTCAATTAATCTTTTATCTAGAGCACAAACGCCACTAATATTGACTTTTTGTACTTGACTAAATGATTGATTTAAACAATTAGGAAAATCTGCAACTTTGATATTATCGTTTTCATTAGGACCTAAGTACATTTTATATTTGATATCAAATAATACATGTGTTGTCCCATTGATTAACCAATCAGCTTGAGTATTTGACATACCTTCAAAAGTAATGTTCTGCTGTGAATTTTTATTAGTATTATTCGACCAGGTCCAATTTATATT
>JBFHKR010000277.1:0-2005 GCA_041595255.1 Chlorobiota bacterium | reverse complement strand
TCCACTCTACCGAAACGGCATAGAGTATGATATTAGCGTAGTCGAACAGATATTCTGCATCTTCATAATAGAAATCTATGAACTTATAGAGAAAATCATAGATATTTTCTTTCGGGTATAATCCTTCATTAACCAGATGTAAAAAATATCCTACTTCTTCTCTAGCATTAGGAGATACTTGGTATTGCTGAACTAAAATTTGATTACAATTATCAATTATATTTTGATTATCAGAGCCTAGTTTTTGCTCTAGTACCTCTATGAATTCTCTCATTTATTCTTGCTTTGATTAGTATCTGGAGCAAAATCTAGAGAAACAGAGTTTATACAATATCTCAAACCAGTTGGATTTGGGCCGTCGTCGAATACATGTCCCAAATGTCCACCACAGTTTGCACATACTACTTCGGTTCTTATCATACCGTGAGAAGTATCTTTGATCTCTTTTATCTTGCTTTTATCATCGATATCATAGAAAGAAGGCCAACCGCAGTGAGATTCGTATTTCGTATCCGATCCGAATAGAACTGTTCCACACCCAGCGCACTTGTATTCTCCTTCTTCGAAGTGAAGATTATACTCACCAGTTCCGGGTCTTTCCGTTCCTTTCTCTCTGAGCACTCTGTATTGCTCAGGTGATAGTTCTTTTTTCCATTCTTCTTCGGTTTTTTCTATCGGCATCTTGTCCATTGTTTTCTTTTCCTTTGGTTTCGATTCTAATTGCGAATATACAAAAGCTATTAGTAGTGCACTAATTACAATTATTGTTAATGTTTTGATTTGCTTCATTATCTTCCTCTATTATTTATAATTAAAGACTAAATTTAGGTCGAAATATTATACGACTGAATTTAACTTTTAGATTATGATACTTATATTCCACTAATTCTAAGAATAATTATGGCGTGGTTACGTGTTCAGTTTTTTATCAATAAAATATAACTACAAAAATGTCAAAGATACTTATAACACTTATGCTAGTTAGTTTATTAGCATGTGAGAATAAAACCGAGGAAAATAATATGGAAATTGAAACTCAACAAACAGAGGAGTATATCCCTTTACAGAAGGCACTTGACGAGAAAAAGTCTAATTTCGAATTGAATGCTGATGAAGATAAGAAAAAAGATTATGCTGCTGGGATACAAGCAATAGTTGATGCCGGTGTATTAGAAAAAGCTATGAATGAAGGTGACAAAGCTCCAAACTTTACATTAAAAAATGCGAAAGGGGAGAGCGTAGCACTCTATGATGAATTGAAAAATGGGCCTGTCGTTCTAATTTGGTATCGTGGTGGTTGGTGTCCATATTGTAATTTGACATTGAAAAGATTGCAAGATGAGTTACCAAATTTCAAAAAATATGATGCTTCCTTACTTGCTTTGACTCCAGAGTTACCTGATAGTTCACTCTCTACAGTAGAGAAGAACGCTCTTTCATTCCAAGTATTAAGTGATATTGGCAATGAAGTTGCAAAAGAGTATGGAGTTGTATTTGAGTTGACCGATGCTGTAGCTAAGCGCTACCAAGAAGGATTTAATCTATACGGATACAATGGCGATAAAAGCAATACTCTACCACTAGCTGCGACGTATGTGATAAATAAAGACGGTAAGATAGTATATGCTTTCCTAGATGCCGATTATAGAAATCGAGCAGAGCCGAAAGATATACTAAATGCACTTAAAAGTTTGAATTAGATTGTTATAAATTATCTAACCACCTCGATTATCTCAGTTTTAGTAATAGTCGGGGTTGTTAGTTTTATGTAATATCTACCGTTAGTGTAGTTGCTGAGGTCAAGATTGATTTCTTGCTGGTCTGCACTTGGATTTACAGATACAATGAAAATAACCAACTAGAAAGTAAGAGATTAATGCAATCTGATAGCGGAGATGTATGCAGTACTCATAGTTGGGTATATAATAAGATTGGAGCATATGGTGATGTGAAGACAGTCTATCATGGTAGACAATATAAAATTAGCTCAAGAAAAGTTATATTC
>JBFHKR010000276.1:0-2052 GCA_041595255.1 Chlorobiota bacterium | reverse complement strand
TTGAAGAAGCAATTGCAAAATAATAATTAAATAATATAAATTCATAAATGCCATTTCATAATTAGAGATAAGTTCAGAATATAAGTCTTGGATAGTTATCTGATTTAGGAATGGCATTATAATATAAAAATAGAAATTAGTATATGAAAAAGTCAATACCTTACTATAAAGAAACGAAAAACGAAGTTGAAATATTTGAGAATTGCTATAAAGAAAAGCTACCTTTTCTGTTAAAAGGGCCTACTGGAACCGGGAAGTCAAGATTTGTTGAGTATATGGCGGCAAAATTGGATAAGCCATTCTATACTGTACTATGTCATGAAGAAACTTCGGCTACAGATTTGATAGGCAGATATATAATTAAAGGAGCTGAAACTGTTTGGTTAGATGGACCTATGAGCTTAGCAATCAAAGAGGGGGCAATCTTATATTTAGATGAGATAGCTGAAGCTAGACCTGATATTATAGTTGCAATACACTCTCTTACTGACCATAGAAGAACGCTATTCGTTGATAAAACAGGTGAAACAGTAAAAGCACCAGATTCATTTATGTTAGTGGCTTCTTATAACCCTGGATATCAAAAAGGATTCAAAGAACTAAAACCATCCACTAGACAGAGGTTCGTGGCTTATGAGTTTAGCTACCCTAGTGCCGAAATGGAAAGAGATATAATAGAAAATGAGACTGGTTGTAATTCTGAAACAGCTAAAAAATTAGTAAAGGTAGCTGAGAAAATTAGAAATTTGACTGAGCTAGGACTTACTGAGTCCGTATCAACTAGGTTGCTAGTCGATTGTGCAAAGTTGATAAATGTTGGTATGAATCCAAGATTAGCAGCCGAATGTGCTGTCACAGCACCTCTAACAGATGATGAAGATACTACTGCTGCTCTGAATGACTTAATCTCTATGATACTATGATAGATTTAGATGAAATAATATATCACAAATTACTCAAACTTGTTCGGAAATATAAGAACAAGGAAAGTGAAGAAGTAACTGAAAGAAAAGTCGAGCTTAAAGATATAGCCGGTAGATTGACTATAATAGCTCGAGCACTAACTGGTGAAGAAATCAGTATTTTCCCAGCTAAAAAAGAAGGTGGCTATAGAGATTTCTTATTTTTCTTACCAGAAACATTTCATCGATACGAAACTATAGAATTAAATCTGAAATACTATATTTTCAGAACGTTCTATTTATCAGTACAATGTGAGTTTGATCATCAATACAAAAGTAGTACTGAATCAGACTCAAAGGCAGCTATTCGAAAATCAATTGAAATGTCAGACTTGATACTTGAGCATCTTTTCCAAGAATATGCACCTATGAGAAGTATTTACTCTATGTTATACGAGGCCGAAGAACAGATTTCTATTCAAAGTAAAACTGATTTAGACTTCTCTATTCTATATGGTAAATGGATGAGAAGCTCGAAGAGTTTTAATGGTAAATCTGAAGCTTTAGAAAAAGGGAAAACCAATAAGGAAGAAAGTGAAATAACTACCGAAATAGAGTCAAATCCAGTAGAGGAAATAGAAACAATAGCAGTTGATAAAAAAGCCCAAGAAGATTATATGTTAACCCACAACTTCGAAAAAGTTGAGACAGCAGATGAATTCAATGGAGTTTGGCGTTCGTTTGATGGTAGTGATGATTTGAGTGATCACGCAGAAGCACTTTCAGAGTTAGATTTGAAATATACTGTTAGGGCAGATGATGCTGTTCATTCTGTTTACAAAGCAGAACTGGCTCCGAATTCGAATAATATTGAAACTAATTCTGGTGAAACAACAGATATTCATTTTCACTATGACGAGTGGGATTATAAAAAAAGAAGTTATAGAAAAAATTATTGCAGAGTCTTCTATTCTCAGTTAAGCTCTGTTGATAGGCGATATAGTAATGATGTTCTTTTGCATAATAATAATACAATAATTGAATTACGAAGAATGTTTGCTCGCATTCATAATGAATTAGAAATGGTAAATCGCTCACCTTATGGTGATGATATAGATTTTGATGCAGCTATAGATGCCTTTTCAGATAT
>JBFHKR010000275.1:0-2056 GCA_041595255.1 Chlorobiota bacterium | reverse complement strand
TGGGAGATTGTATTAACGAATTTCGATAAATACAATTTAATTTCAGCTTATCGTATAAATTCAGAAGATCTTAGCCTTTGGATAATAAAAGGAAAAGAAGAAACCCCTAATCCTAATAGTGTCTCTTCCAGAGCAGCTCTTTATAGATCCAAAAGTCCTCTAACAAATATTAATGTAAACAATGAAAGCAAAAACTTATCAGCACATTTCAATAAAAATTTGCTACATATTGATAGTGATGACTATTATACTAACTCATCAATTAGTGTTTTCGACCTTTCAGGTAAGCAAATATTTAATGATGTAGTGGATATTTATAAGGGTGAAAATCAGATAACTATAGATTACAATTTCAATACAGGTTTATATTTAGTAAATGTTAAAGGTGAAAGACTCTATAACCAAGTTTTCAAATTGTTGAGAGTGGAGTAGAATAAACACTTATTATCAAGCGTTACTTGAAATAACAAAGCAACTATCAAAATGAAAATTACAACACTTATATTTATATTTCTAATTCCCTTTTCGCTATTTGCTCAAATGGAGTTTGAAGAAGTGTTTGACTTGGAAACCGAAAGAAGAATTATGGATATCAAAGATGTTCATTTCTTTAGTGATAGTATTTTGATAATAGCTGAGACCTATTTGGATAATGAAACCCAAAGAAGATATAATTATTTCCTATCACCCGATAATGGTAATACATGGAATATAATAACAGATAAATTATTAAAAAATCATAGCCAAATCCGACAAGATAAGCCTATTGGAAAGTATCAAGTTGGAAGAGGTACTTTTGTTAGATTTAATCTCCCTGAAAAAGACACCTCTATATCTTTCATTGATTTAGAAGGAAGTATAAAAAGCAAAATTCCATATCCTTTTATCGGTACAAGAATGGAATTTTCTGACCTTTTATTAAACCCATTAGACGAAAATTTTATTGGAATACATCACAACTATTATGAGTTTCAAGTTGATACTTACTTCCACAATATCGGTTACACTACAAACCTAGGTGAGAATTGGAATTCGATTCAACCTGAAGAACAATTAAAATCAGATATTGGTATTAGTTTAAGTAAAACAAGAAAAATAACTCCATTTTTTAGTGTCCTAAATAAAAAGCGAATGCTTATATTTTTTGAATGGTTTTCTAGGTCAGATTACTACAGACATGATGCAATATTTGATTTAGAATCAAAGACTTTTGAATTTAATAAGAATACAGGTATTTATGAAAATTTTATTTGTTTTGAATGTAATGGCAAAGGAAACATTGACCATCTGACTTCTGATTATCGAAGTATTTTTACTTATAATTTCTATACAAAATCGGATGAAGTTAATATTAATGGTTATAGTATTCTAAATCTAAACAGAGATTCAGTAGATTCATTAGGAGAAATAGTATATTTTGGGTTTGCAAGTTTTAATAACATATCAAACTATAGAATAGATTTGACCAACCAAACAAATAGAATAATCAGAATACAACATCTGTCTTCAGAAGAAAATAATCCAGACTTTTTTAATCAATATTTCTTTAAGAGCACCAATAGCGGAAATACTTGGGAGTTTATTTTTAGCAATGATGGTACTTTTGAGCCAATTACAAAGTTTGGAATAATTCCAAATAATGGTAAGATTTGGATTAGAAAAGCAAAGAACCGTGATTCTATACCATCAGATTACTCAACAACTGATCATTCAATTGAGATATCTAAAGAACCTATCACTAGTGTTGATTCACAATTACCGAATTTGAGTTTATTAGTTATCCTTAAGAATAACACATTAATAATTAGTAGCCTTGAACCAAAAAATAATTCAAAAATAACAGTTTATAACCTACAAGGAAAAGAGATTTATTCTAGTTCGCATGACTTAGTAAAAGGTGAGAACCAGATTGGACTAAATCAAATCTTGAATAATGGTATGTATCTTGTTAAGATAACATCGAATGTTAATGAAAGCCTAGTATTTAAACTGTTGAGAGTTGAGTAAATACAATTAGTAGTAATTTTACTACCCCTTCTCGAAGAATTCACCCTCG
>JBFHKR010000274.1:0-2079 GCA_041595255.1 Chlorobiota bacterium | reverse complement strand
GCTCAGGCATCGTTAAATACGTCACTCAGAGATACACTGAGCCTACGAAGTGGAGCGAAGAGTCCAGGAAACTGCGTAGCAGTTCAATATTAGTAGAAAGTGGAAACAACTCCGTCAGGAGTTGAATAAAAAAACTCGCATTCGTTCGTCTACCTCCGCTCACGCCTATAACCTGACTGGCCGATGAGGATACTATTTAAACATTCCCTAGACTCTTCACTCCCCAACCAATTCCAATTCAGCTATTCGTTTGTTACGCATATATAAGAATAGTGGGAATGGACCTGCTGCACCAAATAATAATGTCAGTACCCATATAGTGTATATATTCTGTATGCCTAATCTCTTTGCTTCGTAGTTAGACCAAGTGAAAAAGACAACAACCATAAGGAACAAGTCAAGAGTAAAACCAGTCACAATATTATTAGCATATATTGCCTCGAATGTCCTAGACGGGTCCGTCCAGAAAAGAATATTGCCAAATTCTATGCTTTCTTTGATAGTGAATATATTAGGGAATATGAAGCCAATTCCTGATAAGACTAGAAGTAATTTTTGCATATAAATAACCTCATTTGATTTTATTAGTAAATCCAAATTATCAAATTTATTATAAATACAAGAATCTTAATAAATAAGACTATTTTTTTAATCATCAAATGGATTTCCATCTTGATTTATAATTATATTTTTATCTTCAGGTTGGTTAATCCTACAATCTAAATTATTGAATCTAAGGTCAATTTGATAAATATTTGGCAGTGCAAATAAGTCATAATTGAAATTAGAAACATTGTTATTATCTAAAGATAGAATACCAAGTTTCCCCATCTTTGAAAAACTATAATCTAGTGAAGCAATTTTATTTTCAGAAAGCCGAAGTATTTCTAACAATGGTAAAGTTAAAGCATTCTCAGGAATTGACTTCAAATTACAATTTGTTATTGACAAACTTGTCATCAATGGATTATTTCCAATTATAGAATTTAAATATGTTGTGTCAAGATTATATATTTTATTAATCAATAGACTTTCTAATGAAGTCGTATTAATTGATGATGGCAATGAGGTAAATGAGTCTAAGTATATTGATTGTAATTCTGTTAGATTTTCTAAATTCAAGTCCACCTCAATTGGGAAACCGAAATCAAGCCATAGATTTTCTAGTTTAGTAAAATTTTCAAGGTAACTAATATTCTTTACAAAAAGTGGATTGATATTGATTAAATGAAGTAATTCTATATTAGGGTTAAACTCATTTATATCAAGGTGCATAGTGTTGTATTCACAACTAAATCCTTTGCACATATTTAAATTAGAAAATTTGAACCAGCCATAATTCCTAGAAATTCCAATTTCTATATCACTAGCACCATCCAAATTTATAAGAGTATCCAAAACAATAGATTCAGAGATTGATAAACCCTTAAGAGAACTCATGTCAATAACTGAAAGAATATCATTAATATTCCCAAAGCACTGTTTAAAAACTAAATGTTTAACCTTCTTTCCTTTTAGCTTTTCTATATGAATAAGATTAATATTATGAAATGATAAGGTCTCAATTTTATCAAATGAAGTTAAATTATTAGTATCTTTCAAACTTCTAATATCGACTGCAAATAAATCAAGACTAGAATTCAGAAGGAAGAATAAATAGATAGAAGCATAAATGAATATTTTTGAGGTAGTCATATCCCTCAATCCAAATCATATTGCTTGAGTTTTCGGTAAAGAGTTCGTTCGCTTATACCTAGCTCTTTGGCAGCTAGTCGGCGGTTACCTTCGAATCGATTAAGTGAGAATACAATTAGTCTTTTTTCAATATCAGCTAAATTAAGTGTATCGAATCCTTCCAACATCTCATCATTCTCTATTACTTCGTCTGCAGTTTGTATCATTATTTCGTTCTGATTAGCGACTATCTCATCCAGCTTAATAGAATTAAAATGAACTTCATGTTTTAAATCCTGAATATCATTTTTTATCTCAAGAAGAGTACGGAATATAATCCCTAGCTCTAGGTTCGGATTATCATCACTACTTTGTGTTGTAGTTACCAAGGCAGTCTGTCTCGAT
>JBFHKR010000273.1:0-2098 GCA_041595255.1 Chlorobiota bacterium | reverse complement strand
ATTACTATTTGCTAAATTTATTCCTAAAGGTGAAGCTGTTGTTCCGTTTCCGTTGATTGTCGCGTCAGTATTAACTGAACTTTCAGCTACTACAACTTCTCCAGAAGCATTAACAGCAATATTACGTGTGCCTGCACCTGTTAAGTTACCTAATGTTGTTACACCTGTTGCAGTTAATGTACCAGGAATAGTTACTCCACTTGAAGTTGCTAAGATAGCATCAGTAGCATCTACTTGTATATGTGCTGTATTTGTTGTTGTATTATAGCTTAGAGCTAATTCAGTATTATTTAATTCTCCATCTGCTGGGCCAATGTGCATTGTACTTTCTTCTACATATACATCACTCCATCTATTTCCATCTGAACCTACACTTCCTGCCCCACTTTCAGCTGGAGTCATATTACCTTCTATATCAAGAACTCCGCCTTGGCTTTGTGATAATAGCAGATTATCAAGTCTGTATTGAGCAGCAAGCGAACCTTCAACATATACGTCAAGGATATGATAATTAGTAACTGTATTAGATGCAATAGTAGTCCATCCAGCGCCAGATATGTTAGCTATTATAATACCTGATCCATTTGGAGTATAATTAGAAGCAGGTTGAGTGTAGAGAAGAGTGGCAGTCCCACCACTGTAATCATTTAGTCTAATTTCTACACTTACTGGAGCTGTACCAGTGTTTACAATAGCTACTTTGATAGGGTCGAGAGACAGCGCCGAACTGAAGCTAAGTATAGCAATTAAAATGGCTAAAAAGAATTTTTTCATCATGAAATTCCTCCGATTAATTAGTAGATTTAAAAATAGTTTTTCTAATTAAAGAAAAAATAAATGCAAAGATATGAAAAATATTAATAACAGATGACTGGAACAGCTTAATAACAGTTGCATTTTAATTACAGTTAGATATAAATATATAATTTTTATCAACTTTCAGTAAATTTGTATTATCAACAGTAGAACAAATTTTTGAACAATTATGGCATTATTCCAGAAATCAGGATTTAACAAATACTTGCGTGAGATAGACGACAAACAAATTGCTGAACTAAAAAAGAAAGTAGTTCTATTCCTTTCTGAAGGAGTAGAATGGACGAGCTATTATAACGAAAGGAAAACCGAAGCACAAGAGCTAAAAGCCAAAATAGATGCCACCGACAACGAAATAGATTTGATGGTCTATAAGCTGTATGATTTGACCTATGAAGAGGTGCTAATAGTTGACCCAGAGACGAGTATTAGTCGGGAGGTTTATGGTGGGTGAGGTAACTTTTCTATTAGGAGCAGGTTTTTCAAAAGCATTTGGTGGTCCATTGGTATCTGATTTACATGATATAGTATCAGAAAAACCAAAAATGTATTTTGATATGTCAAGCTTTGAGGTAAGAGACTATACTCTTAGAGACATCTATAGTACAACACGGAGATTCCAGGATGAAAAGGAAAAGCCCTCCCCTAAAGAACAAATTGAATTTTTCACTAAATACAAGTCATTCCTTGTTGGCGAATATTTGAAAGTGAAACATTGTTTACCTTCTTATGAATTGATATTAGGTCAGATGAGTAAGGATAAATTTCTATTTGACATTTATGATAACCCAGACTATTCAAACTATCCGAGAAGAAATAAAATAATAGAATTAGGTGATTTCATTGAAAGTGAATTTGAAACCAACTCTAAATATTATAATCTTATAATTAACTGTATTGATTTTCTTACGCTCCTTGTATTCCATAGAATTAAAGAAAGTATAGATACAGAAAAAGTACCCGAACCACTAATAACACAGTATATAAAAAATTCAAACTCTAACATAAATATACTATCACTTAATTATGATAATATTGTAGAAGATTTATTATTAAAAATAAAAACATTAGATTTACCAACAGCGATTGATACTTCTGGTTTTTTAGTTGAAAATTTATCACAAACCATTATAGATAACACAGATTTGTTTTTATTAGATATAAAATCCTTTAATTCCGAAAAATATAAATATATAACAGAAGGCAAATTAGAAAATACAATAAAATTTCTTGAAATTCTTGAAAAAAATAAAAAAAAATATTGGATAAGATTAGTTTTAGT
>JBFHKR010000272.1:0-2110 GCA_041595255.1 Chlorobiota bacterium | reverse complement strand
TCTTGGATAGATTGAGTTGAATTGAAATCTTCTATCTCTTTTTTCATTTAATTATTACTTTTTTTAGAATTTCATTATTTATGATAACTAGATAAGGACTTTTATTAAAATTAAAACTATTTATATTAACTCTTTCAACATTTTTATATGAACTCGAAAAAATCTCTTTACCGTTAGTAGTATAGATATTTACATTATTAATATTTCTATTTCCACTTGCATTGATATTAATAATACCATTCTGCAAATCAATTGTAAACTCTTCATCCTCATTAGTTGACTCTTTAATCGAAGTAACGGGAGAATTTGTTTGAACAACTGAAAAAATACCTTGAGAAGGAATATCTAATGTATAGTCTTCACCTTCTTTAATATTGACTATTGTTTCCTTGACCCAGTATTTAGATGGTTCATTTCGCCCATCACCCAATGAATAGATTATTTGGTATGACCCAGTAGGTAAACCAGATATACTTACATTGCCTGAATTTGCTGCCATAATATTGAGTATAAGACTGCCATCTTCATTTTTAAAAACGACTGGGTCAAAACTAGAAGAATCTGAGATGGCTTCATATCGAACAGCACCATTGGAGATTAATTTAAAATAATGTCTAAAATACTTCACAGGTGGCTGTAAATCCACTAAATATTCATTATTTCCATTATCTCTTATAGATAGAAGGCCACTACTCCAATCATTATTAACGGTACCAAAAGACCCTTTAAACTCGTAAGAAGAAACATTCGCCAATTTCAAACATTTGTGAAGATAATCATATCTATGTCCATTAGTCCACCATTCCAACATAGAAGTATTAACACCATTAACTTTTGCATTTTCTGAAATCTGTATCAGGTTATCATCAGTTCTACCTGCGTAGGCGTGAAATGAATACTCACTCCAATATTCCGAAACTCCGGGGACTTTAATAAAATCAGAATACATTTTACCTGTTGCATTAAAAAGATTAGTATTAGAACATGCTATAAAATCTGGTTTATACCCTATCCCCTTTAATCTATTACCGGCAGCAACCAAACACTCACCAACAAGTTTACCGTCACCAAACTTTGCAACATCAGGTTCAAGTAATACCTCTACTGCATCAGGAACAAACCCATATTTATTCTCCATGTGTTTAAATATTGCTTCTATAAACTCTGCATATTCTTCTGGGTTTTGGTGGATTATAGTACCACCTGTTCCTTCATTTAATTGACCAGTAAAAGCAACAATACACAAGTTAATGTACAGATTTGATTTATTCTGAATTAATCTATTTCGGATTGGGATCAATACATTTTCAATAGTTTCATCTAATTCGGTAAAGTAGAAACCCCTCCAATTGATATTATTGGGGTCATCATCATCATTTTCAGTTGCATAACGATTACTTCTCCAAGTTTCGTATTCTATTGTACTATCTTGGTATTGTTGATAATAATCAACCGTATTCTCACTTCCTGAACGTATTTCTAACCTTAACCTATTAATTCCAAGTGAATCTACTGTCAAATCAACTAAGTCATCAATTATTAGTTCTTCAAGTCCTTTCTGCAAAAACCCACCATTTTCCCAATGTCCTATAGTCTGATAAGATTTATTTAAGTCTAAAGTTATTGTTTGAGCCTTGAGGTTTAACGAAAAAATAAATAGAACAGAAAGAAAAAGTGTAAATAATTTATTCATATTAAAATTATAAAATTTTGTTTAACATAGTCTAATAATACATTAACTAGAAAAAAGATACGAAATGTTGGAAATAATATCAATCTAAGTTCTTCAAAAAATGAACGACTTCCTCTTCTTCCCAAAATCCAACTTTCTTATGGAAGTTTCTTGATTCTTGGTCAGTGAGCCAAGTGTCAGAGCCAATCTGAGAACAGCCTTTTTCTTTACACCAACCTTCGCCTAACCGAAGAAATTCTTTTGCTATACCCATTTTACGATAACCCTTTTCTACAAAAATTCCTTCCAGATATCCTGTAAGAGAATTTATAGAACCCTCAACATAGTCTGTTCTAATGGAGAAAATAGAAAAACCAACATTTTGGTTGTCTGAATTTTTAGCTAGTAAAATATAGTATTTATCAGAATTTATCGTTT
>JBFHKR010000271.1:0-2131 GCA_041595255.1 Chlorobiota bacterium | reverse complement strand
TTTAATATTTTTCATTTTTTATCTCAATTGTATATATTTATTAATGTTGAGAAGTTATAATTATGTTTCCCTTCTTGTGACCCGTATCTATATAGGCATGAGCTTGAGCAACTTTTTCAAGAGGGAATTGTCTATCAATTACAGTTTTTAACTTCCCCTCCTTAAATATATCTAAAAGCTTAAAAATCAATTCTTTTAACTCATCTTTCTTCTTCATACCTGTAGCTTCGAATCTAGCTTTTTTAGTTCCTATAACAGAAGTCCAAAGCATTTGTAAGAGTAAACTCAGTTTTAAAACTGGAGAAATATACTTACCATCTTTTGAAAGAATATTTTTAACTTTTCCGAATGAGCTCACTCCAATTGTATCATAAACTAGATCATACTTTATACTGCTATTTAGATAATTGTCAAGGGAGTAATCAATAACAGAATCAGCACCAAGTGACTTCACTAAACTAATATTCCTATTACTACATACTCCCGTAACTTCGGCTCCATAATACTTTGCTAGCTGTATAGCAGAAGTTCCTAAAGAACCTGATGCACCGATGATTAGAACTTTTTGATTTGCCTTTATCTCGCCAACATTTTTCAAAAAATTTATGGAAGTAAGGTGTCCATCACTATATGTTGCAGCTTCTTGGAAACTTAGATTCTTTGGCTTGCCTATAATAACATCGTCTTGTGAAATTGTAATATACTGAGCATTAGCGCTAAACTTTGTAGTAGACTCTCCGAAGACTTCATCATTTACTTTAAAATTATAAACTTTAGACCCTTTGCTTATAATTACTCCTGCAAATCCAGTTCCGGGTATATTATTTTTTGGTTTGGTGATACCTAAGAATAATCGACCAAAATACGGTTTTCCTCTTCTCATCATACTATCAGCACGAGTCGAAGAACTAAACAATACTTTTACAAGCACTTCATTTTCTTTTGGTGTTGGTAAGTCTACTTCTCTATATTTTATTACCTCTGGCGACCCATAACCAGTTAATACTGAGGCGAACATCTTTTTATTTTCCATAATAAATCTCTTTTTTAGTGATACAATTAATAATTGATTCAAAACTATTACAAGTTTTAACTGCAATCGTTCAGAAAAAATATTAATGAGTTCGAAATTATAATTTAGAACTAAATATTATGGAAACTCTATGTTTGACTTTTAATAAATTGGCTTGGAGTCATACCCGTTTCTTTCTTAAAGTAAGTATTAAATGTAGTCTTAGAATTGAAACCACTTTCGAAAGCAAGTCCGATCAAGGAAATATGACTATTAGATGAATCTAAAGCTAATGTTTTGAAATGAGAAATTCGGTAATGATTTATAAATTCATTAAAATTTTTATTGATTTTTTTGTTCAATATCCAAGAAAGATGATTAGGGTGTATCTCTAAAAGATCTGCAAGTGATCGTAGTGATAAATCTGGGTTAAGAAAAGGGGATTCTTGCTCGACGAATTCTACCAATTTTTTAATAATTGCCTGTGAAGTAGTTTCATCAAGTAATTCAGGTTTAATGTCTTTAACTTCTATAATAAAAGAAATATCAGGATAAATCTTTTCCTCAAATTGATAGTATCTATTGTCATCCCTTAGTTTTTTAGCTAACGGATCAGAATAGCTTATAAGAAAAATCGGAGACTGATTAGATAAAGACTTTTCAAGTAAATGAAATGCATCGTCGAACCGATTTAGAAAAATATACGAAAGGAATAGATAAGAATGAGCTTGAATTGCGGATGAATGTCTTGCTTTTTCTTCTAATTTGGATAATAGATTTTCTGACTTTTCTTTCTTCCTATCAACTATATAAGCAAGGCATTCAATTCCAAGTTTATCGTCCATTATAGTTATTTCTTCAGGTAATTCATTTATAAGTTGTAAAGCTCTCTTGGTATCTTGCATACATAATAAGTTATAAGCTTTTACTGTTAATGCAGGAATATTCTTCGGATTATCATTCAATAATTCATCTAGTATAGAAATAGAATTGTCATGATTTCCTATCCGATAATTGTAAAATGCTTTATAGAACAGAGTCTCTTGATTCAGTGGGTCAAGGTCTAAAGCGTAGTTAAGATGTTTAAGCGCATTTTCCATATCACCGATTAAAGTATAT
>JBFHKR010000270.1:0-2198 GCA_041595255.1 Chlorobiota bacterium | reverse complement strand
TATACATGTACACATTGTGGACGTTGTACTAGTGTATGTCCAGCGAATCAAACTGGTAAGCTATTAGATCCAAGAGAAATAATCGTTCAAATTAGAAATAGAACAGAAGATGTAGCTCCTATAATGATAAAACAAAAAGAGGCTACTTCTGCAGGTACAGAATATCAACCTACTGAAGAAGAACAAGCAATTCTCGACAAAAAATTAGTTGGTGATTATGTAAAACCTGAAGCACTTTGGCAATGTACAACTTGCTCTGCTTGTATGGAAGAATGTCCAGTTAATATCGAACATGTGCCTGCAATCGTAGGTATGAGACGCTCATTAGTAATGATGGAAGCAGATTTCCCTCAAGAACTAGGTGGCGCTTTTAATAATATTGAAAATAATGCAGCACCTTGGGCCTTCCCACAAGAAGAAAGAGCTGATTGGGCTGATGGAATGGATGTTCAAGAAGCCGCAAATAAACCAGAATTTGATATACTATTTTGGGTAGGATGCTCTGGTAGTTTTGATGATAGATCAAAGAAAATTACACAATCTTTTGCAACTCTAATGAATACAGCAGGAATAAACTTTGCAATTCTTGGAAAAGAAGAATCTTGTACTGGTGACCCAGCCAGAAGAGGTGGGAATGAGTATTTAGCGGATTCATTTGTAAAAATGAATATTGAAACGATGGGTGCATACAATGTTAAAAAAATAGTCACAACTTGTCCTCATTGTTTTAATACACTTAAAAATGAGTACCCAGAACAAGGTGGTAATTATGAAGTAATTCACCACTCAGAATATTTGGAAAAATTAATTGAAGATGGAATATTACCTTTCAACCACGATATAAAGAAAGAACTTAGTGTAGTAATGCACGATTCATGTTATCTTGGAAGATTGAATTCTAATTATGATTCTCCAAGAAATACAATTAAAAGTATTCCAGGACTTACTGTATTAGAGCCGGAACGAAACAAAGATAAAGGATTCTGTTGTGGGGCTGGTGGTGCTAGAATGTTTATGGAAGAAACAGAAGGTAAACATATCAACATAGAACGTACAGAAGAATTATTGAGTACAGGAGCTAAGACAATAGCTCTTAATTGCCCATTTTGTATGACTATGATTAATGATGGAGTTGGAAGTACTGGAGCAGAAAATATACAAGTTAAAGATATTTCAGAAATACTTTTAGAACACATAGAAGCTAACCATAAGGATTAATATGTCAGTAAAGAATATAATCGGTGCTTTATTTATCCTGTTTGGGATTGGGTATTTATTGAATGCTTTTGATGTATTAGATTTTAATATTGGATATTTCTTCTATAAATGGTATCCATTGCTAATTATATTGTTTGGTATCCATCTATTATCGAATAAGAAATTTATATTTGGTTCTATTGTTTCTATTTTTGGTTTATTATTACAACTTGAACAACTAAATGTAGTTGATGTAAATATTTGGCAATTAGTATTTCCTTTTGCACTTGTAGGCATTGGCGTTAATATGATAGTCAAGAAGAACAAACATAGTACGAGAACTTTAAATGATTATAACGTTGAAAAGAACTTCGAGATAAATAATGTATTTAGTAGCGATGAAAGAAATGTTAATTCTACTTCTTTAGAAAGGGGAGAAGTATTCTCTTTATTCGGAAGTGCAACAGTTGACATGTCTAATTCAATAATATCTGATAATAATTTTTATTTAGAAATGACAGCGATTTTCGGTTCAATTGATATTAGATTACCAGAGGATTGTAGGATAGAGTTAAAAGGAACTCCTATATTTGGGAGTATAGATGATAGATCTATAGCTAATCCTATTTCCTCTAAGAAAGTAGTTCTAGATTGTACTTGTGTCTTCGGTGGAATTGATATAAGAAATTAATTGTATTTGCTGATATTACAAGCGTTTAAACCGAATTTTATAGATATTTTAGTTCTGTTTCTAGATACCCAATCGTAAATCGGATTTGCTATAAATACTATAACAGGGTTACTCAGTATATAACCAAGAGCTTTGTAAATACCTCGCATTCTCTTCATTGTTTCGAATACTCCCTTAGAACGGCTATATAGCTTACCATCTTTAGTTAAAAGGAATAGTGATTTTGAAGTTCTTTCTTCGTTCAATTCATTATGTAGATCTTTGAGATTTAATATTTGATATGGTTTAACATCTATTGAATTATCAATAG
>JBFHKR010000269.1:0-2199 GCA_041595255.1 Chlorobiota bacterium | reverse complement strand
TGTTCAAAAGCAAGGAATGGATCCACAACGATTCTTACAAGTACAGCAGAGTTTACAAAATCCTGAGGCTGCAAAAAGTATATCGGCAGATGAGAAAAAGAAATTTGAAGCATCTATGAATGCAATTGGAGCTATACAAGTTGATACTCGCAAGAAAATGGAAAATGCAATGAAGAAAGAAAACGTATCAATGGAAGAGTATCAGGAGATGATGATGGCAATACAAGTAGATCAAACAGCACAACAAAAGTTGATGCAGATGACTGCTCCACAAACTCCTCCTACTCCTAAGAAGTAACAACTTCTAGTTAGAAAATTAAAGATAAAATCTAAGCCCCACTTCCTGAAAAGTTAGTGGGTTTTTTGTTACTCCACCACCAACACTTGGTCAACTATCAAATCATTTTCAACCCTACATTGTAGTATATATGCTCCGTGAGGTAGATTATGGTTGATATTAATTTTATCAGTATTTATAGAGTTTTCTTCGAAAACTAGTTTACCATAAACATCATAAATTGAGATACTGACATTGCTATAGAATGAATCAAAATCGATGTTGATGTTTGATACTGAAGGGTTAGGGTAAATATCAGCATTTACTAGTTTTCTAGGTTCTTGTACATTTGTAATTTTTTCCCCTCTTAAAGCAATGATATGTTCATCGCCAATAGTAGCTTTAATCCAATCAGTGCCTTCCGCAGCTTTCCGAAAAGATGTATTTATTAGTTTCAAATAGTCTATACCGTCATAATGTGAGGATGTTCCAACATATAATTCTTGCTCTTCTGTTATTAATACATTGAACCCTTTATAATTTGAATAAAGGTACATTGATGATGGGTCATCATAGAAAGTATCAGTAGAACCACACATTGATGGAGCAAAAATATGTACTTCTCCTCCTGTATTTATTGCTATAACAGCATCTTCACTAGCCTCTATTTGAACAATCCTACCTGCCCACCTTGGTGATTCTCTAGTAGGTATGTTATAAGATCTGCTATCATAGTCCCCAAATACTCCACCATAATTATTTCCCCAACACCAGAAAGTTGTATCTCTTTTTACTGCCACTGAAAAGCCGTTTCCACAACCAATGTCAGTCCAATCAGTGTCATAATTAACTTTCGTTGGTTTATAAACCTGAGTAATTGTATCAACTCCTATACCCAAGGCTTTCCCTCCAGATCCCCAGACCCAAAGTGTACCATCTTCTTTTATTGCAAGAGTTTGCGCTTCGGAAGAGTGAACTTTCTTCCAAGGACCATATTCTTCAACTTTTGTAGGATCCAATAAATATTTATTATGGCCCACTCCGAGTTGACCATTTTCATTCTCACCCCAAACCCATAGTGTTCCATCTGTTTTTGTTGCAAAGTTACTATTTTTAAAAGTGAAAATTTTTTCCCAATCGGCATCATAATTTGCTAAAACTGGTTTATCACCATAGAAATATCCATCCGAACCAGTTCCCCATATCCACATCATACCATATTCATCTATAGCAATACTATAATTTTCACCACAGCTTAAATCTTTGAATGTTCTGTTTGGTAATAATTGGAATGGCTCGGAATATTTACTAGAAATACCATTTCCAAGTTCTCCGTTACTATTGTTCCCCCATGCTCTTAGATTGTTCGAAGAGTCAATAAATATAAAACCATTTCCGGTCTGTGCTATATCTTTAAAACCTCCCATTGTATTATAATATGGAGCTATAAAATAGCTATAATAGCTATCTTGATATTCATGTCCAAATTTCAATCCATTATTAAACCCTAATAACTCGCAATAATTTTTTTGTTTTAAAGCAAAGCATCTACTATCCGTTTCTATAAACTCTATATTATCAGATACATACGTTAACTTATTCGGCATAGTAGTAGTGACTGAATTAAATTTACCTATAGAGTATACCTCACCTTTTGAATTTGTGAAAAGAGTACCTATATCATTTGATCTAATATCAACACAATCATAATCTCCTAATTTATTTGGAGTATAATATGTTCTATAAATTGTGTCCAGAAGTAGATCACTATCACCTCCCCACAGCCAAATTGATCCATCTTCTTGTACACCAAAAGTGCGATAATTATTTAAAGTGCTAATATTAGTCCATTTATCACTGTTACCAACTTTAGTAATTCTATCTATTATGTTTTTTTTTGGGTCATCTAGTTCACCTATTCC
>JBFHKR010000268.1:0-2220 GCA_041595255.1 Chlorobiota bacterium | reverse complement strand
GGCAAATGCTGTTGTTTGCCCCAAAAATCCTTTTACAATACCAGTATGGCACTGAGTTAGCATAGTTGGAACTGGGTCATATTTAGCAGAAAACTCGAATAGAGTGAAATAATCAGATTCGGGATTATTCAAACTAGTAGCCCCTACGTCTATATCAGAGAACTCATATTCCGATGGGTCCATAGTTAATCTGAAATTTTCAAATGCAAATGTCTTATCAAAATCTAGCTTGTCTTGAGAGGCCATATCAGCTGGGTCACCGTCAAACATAGATGCAACTATATCTACTCCCTCTGCTGCTAAAGCTATGTCATAAGAGTCAGTCGCCGAACACATAGCAAAGAGGAAACCACCATTAGCTACATATTCTTTTATCGTTTTCGCTACTTCCAATTTCATCTGTGATACCTTCGCAAATCCCAACTTTTTAGCCATATTCTCGTTGAGTGCAACTTGTTGTATATACCACGGAGCGTTACGATAGTTTGCCCAAAATTTACCAAATTGACCTGTAAAATCTTCGTGGTGAAGGTGAAGCCAATCGTAATCTTTGAGCTTACCATTTATAACATCTTCGTCCCACACCATATCATAATCTACTTCGGCGTATTCCAACGCCATACGTACAGCGTCGTCCCAGGGCTGTGTACCTTTGGGTACATATACTGCGATGGTCGGAGCTTTCTCTAGCTTCACTACATCTTCGTTCACGTTGTCGGCTTGCACTTGTGCGTATATCTGAGCAGCATTGCCATCGGATATCTGCTCGAAGGTCACCCCACGTACTCGGCACTCTAGGGCAATTTTCTCAGAATAGTCTGTCATAAATGCGCCGTCACGATAATTGAGCAGCCAATCCACGGTTTTGTTGTCTTTGATTACCCAGAAAGCGATGCCATAAGCCTTCAGGTGATTGGTCTGAGCCAAATCCATTGGTATTAGTATCTTCTCTGCCTTAGTGGTAGAGAAAGCGAGAACAGCGATTATAAATAGTAGTAGTGTTTTTTTCATCATATAAAACTTTATTTCTTATATTAGCGTAGTCTAAAAATGAAACGATTAACTCGGTAAAATGTTAGGTGAATAACGAATTACTGAATCAACAAAGTTAAGGAATAAATAGGTGGGGTGTTGGGTGAGGGAAAATAAAAGTAATAAAACATCACAGGAAGATACTTCAACCCAGAATGACAAATATGATATATCAGGGACTTGGTTACAAGATGAAAACAATGTAAATCTTGATTTATTAAATTTAGATGTAAAGGAAGGGAAAGAAGTCAAGAGGGGAATGATGTTATTCATAAAACTTACAAAAGCCGTTACAGTATTATTATTTATAATTGCTATTTCGTTAGCTATATTGGGTTATAAAAATATTATTTATACTTTTAATGGCGATAATATTTATGGTGTATTTTTGACAATTGGTCTTATAAATATACTGAATACTAGATTCTTCTACTTTAAGAATAAGGAATTAAGTAACAAACTATTGTTCTTCAACATACTAATATTAATTATGATTTTTGGACAAGCGATTTCTGATTTTGATTAAAGAATTATATGCAATTTGTTTTGCAGTTGGCTTCAGCCAACGGATAGTGTTGGCACCACAAACAGATTTAGACTTTCGCTCATGCCTTTAGCTTGAGAGGCCTGCTGGGGCTTACAAGGAATTTATTTATTTCCTGAACTAGAAAAAACGGGAATGTCCTCCGCTAGCGGAGGTGGATGACACCGCAAGGTGTCAGGCGGAGGTGGATTAACGAAGAAGGCCGTTTTTATTTATCCTCCTCAGTCAGAACAAGTTCTGACAGCTCCTCCCAAGGAGCATAGCTCGATGTATTGCCATTGGCTTTAGGCAAAGTGATAGAAAACATACTCTAAACATAAGGACCTAAAGTCCCATTTCTATTCAACTCCTAGTGTTGTTGTGTTAGATTGATCCACAGGTTCTACTAATATTGAATTGCTACTTGAGTTCTACTGGATACTTCGGATGCTTTGCGTCTTCTCAAGTGAAGTGGTTCCTGTGGTGTTTGGAAACGTATGCTATACGTCTCTACAATCTGTGCCATCCGTAGTCCAATTAATCCGTTATTGTGATATTAAGAGATAACTCATACCTTCAGCTCTGAAACTAAATTTGTAAATAATTGTTATATATGTAAGATTGTTTTTTAATTTAGTAGTTATACTATTTTGTGGAGGGGAGAT
>JBFHKR010000267.1:0-2265 GCA_041595255.1 Chlorobiota bacterium | reverse complement strand
CCAACACTATCATAATTAACAGCTCTGATTGCCTCAACAGCTGCTTCACCCATCTTATTTCTAAGTTCATCACTAAGTGCAGTCGAAGGAGTTTCTTCTATTACTTTTTGGTGTCTTCTTTGTATTGAGCACTCACGCTCATTTAGATGTATATAATTGTTATGACTATCACCAGCCACTTGAAATTCGATATGTCGAGGGTTTTCAACATACTTTTCCACAAATACAGTAGCATCACCAAAAGCACTCTTTGCTTCACGAGATGATGCGTTGAAGGCATCTTCGAAATCATCGGCAGAGCGGACTATACGCATACCTTTTCCACCACCACCAGCAGATGCTTTAACCAAAACAGGAAAGCCAATTTCAATAGCCTTCGATTTGAATTCATCTATGTTTGCTGTTTCACTTTGGAAGCCATTAATAACTGGAACCCCAGCATCAATCATTGTTTGACGAGAGGAAGTCTTTGAACCCAATAATTTCATAGCTTCTACATTAGGTGCTATGTAAGTAAGACCAACCTCACGTACTTTTTGATTGAACTCGAAGTTCTCAGATAGAAAGCCATACCCTGGATGTATAGCATCAGCTCCCATCTTCAAAGCAGTTTCTATTAGTATATCTTGGTTTAAATAAGATTGATTAGCAGGTGCAGGACCTATTAGGGCTGATTCATCAGCTAATTTAACATGCAACGCTTCTTTGTCTATATCCGAATAAACAGCTACTGTCTTTATTCCCATTTCTTTAGCTGCTTTTATAATTCTGCAAGCAATCTCTGAACGATTTGCTATAAGTATCTTTTTTATCATAATGTTATTACTCTACCCAGTTTGGTTTTCTTTTCTCTAAAAATGCACTAATTCCTTCTTGACCTTCTTCTGAAGTTCTAAGTTTAGCTATAATATTCGCAATATATTCCATGTTACTATCATTCAGTTTAGTTGCACTAAATGTATTAACCATCTCTTTTACTTTTGATACAGCTATCATACCGTTATTTTTAATTCGGTTAACGATTTGATTAGTAAATTCATCTATCTCAGCTTTTTTAACAGAATAATTTATTAGATTTAGTCTTTCGGCTTCCATAGCGTCTATTCTATGTCCAGTTATAAGATATTCTCTTGCTTTTGCTTCACTCATTCTTGACATTAGAAAAGGTATAATTGCAGCAGGTATTATGCCTATAGCAACTTCAGATAGACCAAAAAATGAATCCTCTGAAGCAATTACAATATCGCTTGCTAGCATTAGTCCAACACCACCTCCTACTGCAGGACCATTGACCTTGCATATTACTGGTTTGTAATGTTCGTGTATTAGTTTCAGTAACTTCACTAATTTCAATGACTCATTGTAGTTCTGTTTATAGCTGAAATCCTTTACTTCGCTAAGCCAATTTAAATCTGCTCCGGAGCAAAAAGTATCACCTTCTCCTGTTATCGTTATGACTCTAATATCATCATTTAGTTCAAGTTGCTCGAAAACATCAATCAATTCATTAATCATGACATCATTCATTGCATTCTTTTTCTTTGGACGATTGAGCGTAATCGTAGCTATACTAGCCACTTCAGTATATTGTATAGTCTTGTACATTTATTATTCTATTTTTATAAACGAATAAAATTAAATATAATGAAAATCATTGAAATACTGATTATTCAAAAGTCTAAGAATTTTGGTAATTTCGAACTCAGTTTTAATTCAAAATATGAAAGGTTTAATAAGATGAAAGAAGTATTGGGATATATAGATAATAACAATGATAAATTTTTAGATGAATTGGTTGAATTCTTAAAATTTCCATCTGTTTCAACAAGAGAAAGAAATAAAAAAGACGTACTAGATTGTGCTAATTGGTTAAAAGACAATATAATAAGCTCTGGATTTGAGAAAGTAGAAGTGATAGAAACGTCAGGGCACCCAATTGTATATGCTGAATGGTTAGGGGCCGGAGTCGATGCACCAACTGTATTAATATATGGACACTATGATGTTCAACCAGAAGACCCAATCAATTTGTGGAAATCTCCACCATTTGAACCAACTGTAAGAGATGGTAAACTTTATGGCCGAGGTACAGCTGATGATAAGGGACAAGTATTTGCCCATGTAAAAGGTGCTGAAGCACATTTTAAAAAGAATGGTAGTCTACCTGTAAATGTTAAGTTATTAATAGAAGGTGAAGAGGAATCTGGTAGCACTGCACTCATGGAGTTTTTACCGAAAAACACCGATAAGCTTAAATGTGATACT
>JBFHKR010000266.1:0-2295 GCA_041595255.1 Chlorobiota bacterium | reverse complement strand
GAGGTTTTGGTTATGTAATAATATGTATTTACCATTTGGCAAATCACTAATATCTATGGAATAATTTTCATCATTGAGTATTTTGATATTAGGGTGGATTGTCCTGCCATCAAGACTAATTAAAGTTATCTGATTATGTATTGGGAGAGGTGATGTAAGTACTATTCTATCCTCTTGCAACTCATAGCTCATAATTAGTTTGTTGTCAGACTCGATTACAGATGATTGGACACTTGGAGTATAAACTATTAGATTATTAAAAACCTGAACGGTTCCATCCAAAGCTACAGTTGATAATCTATAATAATAGGTATATTTAAAATCTAATGTGCTATCTATCGACGTATATTTCTTATTTGTTATAGAAGCTTTAGCTCCGTCTAATGTATCTATAATTTCAAATTCTAATTTCTGATGGTCTAAAGATCTTTCAAGTAAAAAATATTTATTATTAAATTCAGTTGCAGTTTCCCATTTAATAACTAATGTACTATCGACTCTTGAAAGTTCAAATAATTCTAATTCAACTTCATTGATACTTTTAAAATCGGTTGAGTACAAAAAAGGTGACAACATAAACATTATTAAGATAGTTAATCTCATAATTACTCTATCTCAATAAGTACCGTTCCTTTATCTACAGCTTTACCTTCTATAGCATTGATTTTTTTAACAGTCCCAGATAGGGGTGACCCAAGTGCATTTTCCATTTTCATTGCTTCTACAATGACTAATTTGTCATTTTCTAATATCTGATCACCTACTGAGCAGTTTACTTTTACTACCATACCAGGCATAGGGGCAACTATACCATTGACCTTGTTTTTACCTTTGCCACTTTGACGGACAAATTGCTCTAGAAGGGATGATGTAGATGTCTTTATTTCATAGTTATATCCAAAACCTGTTGTTAGAATTTCTATACTATCTCTATCGTCTTGGTTTATCTTGACTGTAAACACTTTGTTGTTGACAGATATAACACTGACATTATCATTGTATTCTTTCAATACTTTGAATTCATACAATTTTTCATCTAAGAAAACTTTTGATGTGTCAGTATGATCAAATGCAGCTGAATAAGTTTTATCACCAGAAACTAATTTTATTTCTTCCTGTATATTATTCATATTAGAACTCCCTCATATTATTAAGTCTCTTAGATTTCCAATCGCTAAGAGTTGGATTAACAGGTGTTACTTTCTTTTTGTTTTTATTTTTATTGTAAGCGAATGCTGCTATAGCGGCCACATATTCTTCATCATTTTCTTTCATTTCGTCTAGTACTTTGAAGTCGAAATCGGATTCTATAAAACCAGTATCAAAATAATAATTACGGAACCTATCTGATTGCATTACAGCTTTTAGAAAAGGTATAACAGTTCTAGAACCAACTACCTTGTACGAAGATAAAGCAGCATCCATTTTTTCTATTGCTTCCTCTCTATCCTGACCGAAAACGATTAGCTTAGCTAGCATGGGGTCGAAATTAATACTAACTTCATCACCTCTCTCTATTCCTCCATCTACTCTTACTCCTATTCCATCTGGATTTCTCAGATAAGAAATAGTTCCAATATCTGGCATAAAATTATTCAAAGGATCTTCGGCATATATTCGTGCTTCTATAGCATGGCCAGATATTACTATGTCCTCTTGCTCAAATGGTAGAGGATATCCTGCCGCAACTTTTATTTGTTCTTTTGCTAGATCAACTCCAGTTATAAGCTCTGATACTGGGTGTTCTACTTGCAATCGAGTATTCATTTCTAAGAAATAGAAATTTTTATCTTTATCTAGTAAAAACTCGATAGTTCCAGCATTTACATATTGACAAGCTTTAGCTGCATCTACGGCTACTTTGCCCATAGCTGCTCTTAGTTTCTCGTCCAATACTGTCGAAGGAGCCTCCTCAATTACTTTTTGGTGGCGTCTTTGTATAGAGCAATCTCTCTCTGCTAGATGAATACAATTTCCGTGTTCATCTGCCAATACTTGAATTTCTATATGCTTAGGATTGACTATATATTTTTCCATATATATAGTGTCATCACCGAATGCATTGCGAGCTTCCCTTTGTGCGGCATCATAGCTATCTATGAAATCTGATTCTTTTTCAACTTTACGCATACCTTTACCACCACCGCCAGCAGCAGCTTTCAGTAGTATAGGATAACCGATTTCATTAGCTATTTCTTTTGACAAATCTAGATCTGTAATTCGCTCTTTTGTTCCGGGTACGATTGGTACTCCGGCTTTTTGCATTAGTTCACGAGCGGCGGTTTTATTACCCAT
>JBFHKR010000265.1:0-2305 GCA_041595255.1 Chlorobiota bacterium | reverse complement strand
CACTAAGGTCTTAACACAGAGTACTTTCTCTAGGGATATGGAAGCTGAGGCCGATGATTTTGCAGTCAAGAAATTGCAAGAATTAGGTATATCCCCAAATTATCTAGCAAAACTATTCAAAAAACTATATACTAAATCAGACTTAGTCCCTGAATTTTTGAATTCACACCCTGACATGAACAAGAGAATCAGTAAATTTTCTAAGTATCCTTTCGAAGAGAGTAAACTAGAATTTACATTTGATTGGTTAAAGGTAAAAAATAGTCTATGATTCACATAGCTTATCATGAATCATATAGACATGAGTTACCAGAGAATCATAAGTTCCCAATGAAAAAATACAGCGAGCTAGCTAAAAGACTCGTTGAACATAATATTTACTCTCCAGATAATTTCTTTATTCCAGAGATATTGGATGAAGAGATTCTCTATCTTACTCATGAAAATCACTACATAGAAAGAGCTAAAACGCTTTCGTTGGAAAAAGCTGAGGCAAGAAGACTAGGATTCCCACAAAGTATTGATTTATACACTAGAGAATTAAGAATAGCACACGGTACATTATACGGAGCTGAATTGGCTCTAACTAATGGATTATCCTTCAATATTGCAGGTGGAACACATCACGCTTTTACGAACAAAGGCGAAGGATTTTGTATGTTTAATGATGTTGCTATAAGTGCTAATTTCCTTTTACAAAAAGAACTAATTCAAAAAGCATTAGTAATTGATTTGGATGTTCATCAGGGCAATGGTACAGCTGAGATTTTTGCAAACAATCCAAAAGTATTTACTTTTAGCGTACACGGAAAAAATAACTACCCTATAAAAAAAGAAATCTCCGATTTAGATATAGAGCTTGATGATTTGACAGCTGATGAGATATATTTGGATTTAGTATCTAAACATGTATCTAGACTTATAACTGAAATAAACCCAGATATCGTCTATTATATTGCTGGTGCTGATATACTTGAGTCCGATAAATTTGGTCGATTATCTGTCAGTATAATAGGTGCAAAACGAAGAGATGAAATAGTATTTTCAGAATGTAATAAACGTGATATACCGATTATGTGCGTTATGGGTGGCGGGTATTCTAAAGACCTAGAAGTTATTATAGAAACTCATCTTAATACTTTCAGAGTTGGGAAAGAGTATTACGGCTAGATTAAATCTCTGAGTAAATTGTTTACTTTGTTTATAGCTTTATCCCAAGTAAAATTATCTTTATAATGTCTGTAAGCATTAATCGACTTTTCATTATAATCTCCAGAAAGAACAGATTCATGTATTTTAAGTGCAAGTTCTTTTGGTGATTTATTAATATCTAATAGCTCCCCATTAACTCCATTCTGAATAATGTCTGTAATACCACCTAAATCACTTCCAAAAGCTGGTAAACCATACGAATTGGCTTCACAGAACACAATACCAAAAGCTTCTGCACGAGTAGGTAAGATGAAGTAATGAGATTCTTGGAACAGTGAAATAAGTGTCTGATTTTGATCTGGGTCTGATTTGCTCAAAAAGCCATGGAATCTAACTCCATCTAATTGAGGAATTTTTTCTGGTGAGCTACCTACAACATCTAGCTCATATTCTTCAGAAAGTAATCTTAGTTCTTTATAAATCTCTAAAAGCAAGTCTCCACCTTTTTTATACCAATCAACTCCTACGAATAGAAGTTTGATTTTATTAACTTGTTTAAGCTTATTCAATTCTAATAAATCATCTAATGTAAAATTCTCATTCAGATTAGAACCAAATGGAATAACAACGATTTTAGATTCTGGTATATTATAGTGAGATATAGCTGACTTGGCAGCCCACGTAGTTGAGAATATTATTTTTTGAATATTGTTTAATGCAGATTTCTCTAAACTATTCCCAGTTTCTATTTCTTTATTAGTCATCTTCGAATATTGAGGATACGAATCTACCAAACTAGCAAAAGTAGCATCCGCCCATACAACTATGGGTTTCTCTGTTTTCAGATATGATACATACAGAGTGCCGGGAGCAAATATTATATCAAACTTTTTGTCTGCTAGCCGTTTTTCAATTCTTCTAGCAATTGATTTCATAAAGAATTTATTTCTTCTAAAATCTGAAGTGAAGCCAAAAAGTGATTTTACTTTAGGAATAATTTTGAATATAATATCCCACGTACATCCAAGATTATCGATTGGGATAATCTCGTTATTTTTCGATAGATTTTTAGATATATGAGCAATAGTACCAGACCAAGCGCTGATATCATTAGAATCTTCGTAAGCTATATACGCTATTTTCATTAGTTTTT
>JBFHKR010000264.1:0-2332 GCA_041595255.1 Chlorobiota bacterium | reverse complement strand
TGGTGTGGTCGAAGTAAACGGTTTTGGTGGTAATATAAAGCAATATGAAATAGCAATACATCCAGAAAAGTTGAAATCTATGGGGTTGACTATTGGTGAAGTATTTTCAGCTTTAGAAAAGAATAATGAAAATACTGGTGGAGCTTATATAGTCAAAAACCACCAAGCAAACTTTATCCGAGGTGAAGGCCTAATCCGTAGTCTAGATGATATACGATCGATAAGAATCAAGAATATGAACGACATCCCGATTTACATTAGCGATGTAGCTGATGTACAGATGGGGAAAGCAGTAAGATACGGTGCGTTCACTAAGAATGGACAAGGCGAAGCCGTAGGTGGTATGGCTCTTATGTTAAAAGGAGATAACTCCAATGACGTAATTGAAAATGTAAAAAACAGAGTCGAGCAAATACAGAATTCTTTACCTAAAGGTATAAAGATAGTACCATTTCTTGATAGAAGTGTGTTAATAGAAGATACAACTTCGACAGTATTCACTAATCTAATAGAAGGTGGATTAATTGTAATCTTTGTCTTAGTGCTATTTTTAGGTAATTGGCGTGGCGGATTGATAGTAGCATCTACTATTCCACTTTCTTTGCTCTTCGCATTCATACTTATGAATTGGCTCGATGTATGGGCTAACCTAATGAGTTTGGGAGCTATTGACTTTGGTATTATAGTCGATGGAGCGGTGATAATAGTTGAAAGTACAGTCTTCGGTATTACCCAGAAAATCAAGAAAACAAAGGAGCAAATCACACCTGATGATATGAAAGCCATAGCGAAAGATTCATCTAAGAATATGATGAACTCAGCATTTTTCGGGCAACTGATTATACTAATAGTATTCATCCCTATACTCTCTTTGGAAGGTGTAGAAGGCAAGATGTTCAAACCAATGGCTTTGACTTTTGGTTTTGCTATGCTTGGAGCTATGATACTGTGTTTGACTTATGTACCAATGATGTCAGCAACTTTCTTAAAGTCCAATGATAAGATTAGTTTCGGAGATAAGCTAGTTAAAAAACTAGAAAATTGGTATGGCTTTGTACTTGGTTTTGTACTCAAACAGGCAAAAATATTTGTAGCAATAGTAGTAGTTGTACTTGGTTTTTCAGTATATATATTTAGTCAATTAGGTGGAGAGTTTATACCGCAATTAAACGAAGGCGATTTGGCATTCCACGTAATATTAAAACCGGGTTCATCTTTAGAAGAAGCTATAAAGGCATCAACAAGAGTAGAGAGTTTGCTATTAGAAAAATTCCCTGAAGTGAATGATGCAATGACTAGGTTTGGGGTAGCAGAAGTACCCACAGACCCTATGCCAATGGAGATAGGCGACTGTATAGTGAAGCTCAAGCCAAGAGATGAGTGGACTAGCGCTAATACGAAAGATGAACTTATTGAGAAAATAAAAGCAGAATTGCAATCAATACCTGGTATAAACTATGAGTTCACCCAACCTATAGAAATGCGATTCAATGACTTGTTAACTGGTGTTAGACAAGATATAGCTATCAAAATCTTTGGTGAAGACCTCGATATACTTGCTAAAAAAGCACAAGAAGTTAGTGACCTCATACAAGGAATTGACGGTATTGGCGATATGTCTGTAGAAGCCACTACTGGGCTATCTCAAATTTCCGTTAAGTACAATAGACAAAAAATGGCTCGATATGATTTAGATATTTCAGATTTGAATAACACTCTTAAAGCGGCTTTTGCCGGTGGCGAAGCAGGGGTTATATTCGAAGGCGAAAAGCGATATGATATGGTAGTCAGATTAGACGAAAGTGTAAGAACTAATATAGATGATATTAGATACTTATATATCAATACTCCCGACGGTACGCAAGTGCCGCTCTCTGAAGTAGCTGAAATAGAGTACAACGACGGGCCAATGCAGATAAGTCGTGATAATACTAATCGCAGAGTATATGTCGGTATCAATGTCCGAGACAGAGATATAGAATCACTAGTTAAGGAAATCCGAGCAAAACTAAATACTGAACTAGAGCTTCCCGTTGGTTATAATATAGCTTATGGTGGTGCATTCGAGAATTTAGATAGAGCGATGACAAGATTAAAAGTAGTAATACCAGTAGTGCTATTACTAATCTTTATACTTATTTATTTCGCACTAAAATCATTCAAATACACTTCTCTGATATTTTTTGCTATTCCATTTGCTGCAATAGGTGGAGTGCTTTCTTTATGGATGCGTGGTTTACCATTCAGTATCTCTGCTGGTGTTGGGTTCATAGTCCTATTCGGTGTGGCAGTCCTCAACGGATTAGTACTGCTCAATGGATTCGAAGAGCTC
>JBFHKR010000263.1:0-2336 GCA_041595255.1 Chlorobiota bacterium | reverse complement strand
TCATTTATCCCTCTGTAATTTTCAATACTTATTTTTTTTATTATCATGAACTTTCCTTCATTGTAACCCTTACCTCTCCGCTAATCAGCTTGGGCAACAGTGTGTCACGTAGCTTTTCGAGAGTGCGAATTTGAGATTTATTAAATTGCTTTTTACTGAAAAATGATTCAACTATGTGCGTAAATTCATTCATTAATTTTAAAGGTGGTATAGTCATTTTACGAGCACTAATATCTGGGGCGGTAAGCTGTTGTTGTGTAGTCCCCGTTCCAGAAATATTCTGTGATTTAGCCCATAAATATAAATATTTACTTGAAACAATATTTTCATCTGGAGTTATTGAAATAAGTCTGACTATTGGAAAATATGGTTCTTGCCTTAAACTAATAAAGCCTATTGTTCCCCTTGCAGAAATTGTAATGCTTTCAGATATTATTCTTGCTGTATCTGTATAACCATAAAGACCTTCATTACTAATTCCATTTGAGTAAATTGGTATATTGCAATTGGCTGTTTTAATGTCTGAATACACTTTTGGTTTATCTCCACCAGCTTTGATTTCTCCAATTTCTCCCAACTTCTTTTCCTCCCAACCATCGTCAGCATCTTCCACAAACCACTTTTTGAAAAGCGTTTCCGCCATTTTCTCTAGTGTTTCATTCTGTCGGTGGAGTAGGTCTATCTTGTCATCCAAGCTACTCAATACTTCTGCTATTGCTTTTTGTTCGGATAGTGGGGGGATATTCACAATTGTATTTTCTAAATCAGTTCTGTTTACTGAACCATATACAGTACCACTTTCAACACTTATAATATTCTGTTTAATAAAAAGAAGTAGATAATATAAAAATCTATATTCTTTGTTAATTGCTCTGAATGAAGCAAGTCCTCTTCCTATACAGATTTCAGTTTGGGCAATATTTATATCTCCAACAGGAGCTCGTACACTAAAAAGAATATCTTTCTCACTAGCTATCTTTTTTGGTGAATCACAATAAGTATCAAAATAAGGATTAATTCTACCAAATGTTCTATTTCCCTGTAAAAAAGGTAAACCAACTTTATTCTTATTATATGTCTCAGACTTAGGTGATTGTCCCATTATAATTTCAGCCACTTCCCCTAACTTATATTCCTTCCACTTACTCATCTATTTTCACTTTCTTTAAGTTAGCAGTTATCCGTTTGTTTAGCTCGGCTTCTTCTTTTACTTGCTCTTCGAACTCTGCTCGCAGAGTAGCAAACCTTTCAGCAAAATCAAAATCATCTTCTTCATCAGCCAAGCCGACATATCGCCCTGGGGTCAGCACATAGTCTAGCTCTCGAACTTTCTCTATACTAGCCGCCGAGCAAAACCCCTTTACGTCTTCGTAGTTGCCACCTGGGTTACGCCAGTTGTGGTACGTATCAGATATAGTGTTTATATCATCATCGGATAGTTCTAGTGTCCGTCTGTTTATCAGATGTCCCAAGTTCCTAGCATCAATGAACAGTATCTCTTTGGTCCTATCACGGAACTTGCCATTGCGTCTGTTGCGACTCATAAACCACAGCGAAGCAGGTATCTGAGTATTCAGAAACAGTTTAGATGGTAGATTGACTATACAGTCCACCAACCCATCTTCTATTAGGTTCTTGCGTATATCGCCCTCACCAGAAGACTTGGAGGTAAGCGACCCTTTCGCAAGCACAAACCCAGCTTGTCCATCGGGTGCTAAGTGATACATAAAGTGTTGTATCCAAGCGTAATTGGCATTACCAGTCGGAGGTGTACCATATTTCCATCGTCCATCTTTACGAAGCAAATCACCACTCCAATCGCTCACGTTGAACGGAGGATTGGCTATTATATAATCACTTTTTAGGTCTTTGTGTGCATCATTCAGGAACGAACCCTCGTTGTTCCACTTCACTTGTGAGCTATCTATCCCACGAATAGCAAGGTTCATCTTAGCTAATCGCCAAGTAGTTTGGTTGCTCTCCTGTCCGAATATAGATATATCGTTCAGCTTACCTTGGTGCTCTGCTACGAACTTTTCTGACTGTACGAACATACCACCCGAGCCGCAACATGGGTCGAAAACCCGACCTTTGTATGGTTCTAGCATTTTGACTAATAGCTCGACTACACTGCGTGGAGTATAGAACTGACCGCCTTTTTTACCTTCTGCCAATGCGAACTCACCCAAGAAATACTCGAACACGTGACCAAGAACATCGGCACTACGTGATTTGGCATCACCTAGAGCTATGTTGCTAATCAGGTCTATTAACTCACCCAAGCTCGTAGGGTCTAGATTTTGGCGAGCATACACTTTTGGCAGCACCCCTTTGAG
>JBFHKR010000262.1:0-2364 GCA_041595255.1 Chlorobiota bacterium | reverse complement strand
TGATGATAAGGAGAATATGTCGCTTCATTTAATGACTAAAGATTACGAAAAGACAGCCCTTCGCTTCCCTGATTTTGATGATTCTATTCCTTTGGAAGCATTTAAACATCTGACTAATTCGTATGTGTACTTTGCGAAATATTCTATTAATTACGAAGATAGCGTAGTAACCCACAAACGTATATCGCACTCTAACCCAGGGGAATGGGGTAAAACAGTACACCGAAAGTTTGGATTTATTGGCGATACTTTGACCCTAGAACCGCTCGAAGACAAAACTGCTGGACTCAGATTGAAATGGGTAAGGAATTAGCCGGCCCGAACTTCTCCACATAATGTGCAAAACCTAAAACGTTAATTGTGCAATCAAATAGTTTTGATTATTATAGTTATATAGTATTTTTGTAAATATTATAATTTATAATTCCCAAAAAGGTACAAACCGATGTCAATAAGAAGCGAAAGTCTGCTGAATATCAACCCCAACAAGCAAGACAAGCGATTTAGTGGAAATGTAAAAGACAAACCCATTTCCGAGTACTATTCTCGACTAGTTTTCAACGACGAATCAATAAAAAAATATCTGATGAAAGAGGCCTACGAGGGTCTAAGAGGAGCAGTAGAAACTGGTCAGAAAATAGACGTAAAAACTGCAGATTTCGTAGCTGTAGGTATGCGCAACTGGGCTATAGACCACGGAGCTACCCACTATACTCATTGGTTCCAACCGCTTACAGGCCGTACTGCTGAAAAACACGACTCATTTTTTAAGCTAGATAGACATGGTAATCCAATCGAAGCTTTCAGTGGAAAAGAATTAATAAAACAAGAAACTGATGGATCTAGCTTTCCTTCTGGTGGGTTAAGAGAAACTCACCGAGCTAGAGGATATACTATATGGGATCCCAGTTCACATGCATTTATAATGGAATCAAAACATGGTAAAACTCTTTGTATTCCGGCAATCTTTATCTCCTACGAAGGTGATTCACTTGATTTAAAAACTCCATTATTAAAATCTATTCACGCTGTAGAAAAAGCAGCATTAGAAGTAGAAAAATATTTTGACCCTAACGTTAAGAAAATAGTCCCTACATTAGGTTGGGAACAAGAATACTTTGTTGTAGATGAAGCCCTTTACAATGCTCGTCCAGATCTATTACTATGTGGTAGAACCCTTTTCGGAAATGCTTCTGCGCGTGGACAACAGCTTGATGATCACTACTTTGCACAGATTCCTGAGCGTGTAGTTGACTTTATGCATGATTTCGAAAATGACTGTCTTACATTGGGAATACCAATTACGACTAGACATAACGAAGTAGCACCGAATCAATTTGAGTGCGCTCCAAACTTCGAAACTGCCAATATTGCAGCTGACCACAATCAATTGTTGATGTCAATCATAGATTTGGTAGCTAAAAGACACAATCTACGCGCTATTATTCATGAGAAACCATTTGCTGGTATCAATGGATCGGGTAAACATAATAACTGGTCACTAGCAACTACTGATGGCAAAAATCTCCTTTCACCAGGTGATAAACCGTTTGAAAATCTTAGCTTTTTGACTTTCTTTATAAACGTAATAGCATCTATACATAATCATGCTGGATTACTAAGAGCTAGTATATCGAACGCTGGTAATGACTATAGACTAGGCGCGAATGAAGCTCCTCCTGCTATTATTTCTGTTTTTACTGGCGATCATCTATCAACAGTATTAAATGCATTTCTAAATGATGAAAAGTTCGATGATACGAATATGGGTATACTGGATCTTAATCTAGAGAAAATAGCCAATATACAAAGAGATGATACTGACAGAAATAGAACATCACCATTCCCATTCACCGACAATAGATTCGAATTCCGAGCTGTAGGTAGTAGCGTCAACGTATCTAATCCAATGACCGTGCTTAACACTATAGTAGCCGATCAGTTGGTGAACTTCAAAAATAGAGTAGAAGAAGAAAGAAAGAAAACTCCAGATGTAGAACAAGCAATTAAAACTGTATTGCGCCAAGTACTAAAAGAGTCAAATGATGTAATTTATAATGGTAATAACTACTCTCAAGATTGGGTAATTGAAGCCGAGAAACGTGGTTTGCCTCATATCAAAACTACACCAGAGGCTTATGACGAATACCTATCGAAAGATACTATAGAGCTATTCGAAAGAAATCATGTATTCAATAAAAACGAATTGCAAGCTAGATACAATGTAGCTATGGAAGAGTACTGCGCTAAAATAGACATAGAAGCTAGATTAGTGGAGGAAATCTCTAAAGCACACATAATTCCAGCTTGTGTACAACATCAGAACAAACTGATAGACAATGTAAAAGGCCTTGTAAATATCGG
>JBFHKR010000261.1:0-2418 GCA_041595255.1 Chlorobiota bacterium | reverse complement strand
TTTATTTACAGGTTTGTAAATAAATCAAATAATTCTTAAGATTTATGAGATCCATCAAGTATCAATTTAATTTTATACTAGGTTTTTTAAGTATAATAACTTTAATTGAACCAGAATTATTTTATACTATTAAGCAATTGTTTATTACATTTCCTCCCCTATTAACAACAAAGTACTAATCTTATCGTTTTACACATAAAATTTACAAACTATAATTAAGGATAAAAATGAAATTTACAAGAAAAGCTAATGCAAATTGGAAAGGTACAGGGAAAGAAGGTACAGGAACACTAACAACAGATAGCACAGTATTAAAAGACTCTCAATATTCATTTTCAACACGTTTCGAAAATGGTGTAGGGACTAATCCCGAGGAACTAATAGGAGCCGCTCACTCTGGTTGTTTTACTATGCAATTGAGTTTTTTATTAGACGAAAAAGGATTCACCGATAAAGACCTATCAACTGAAGCGAAAGTTAATTTTGAAGATGGTAGTGTAAAAAGTATACATTTAGATTTGGTTGGATCAGTTAAAGGATTGGATCAATCTACTTTTGAAGAAATAGCAAACAATGCAAAAGAAATTTGCCCAATATCAAAATTATTAAATGCAGATATTACTCTATCTGCTACTCTTAAGTAACTTTAGTTAAAATACTTTTTGCAAATAAGGGTTGTTCAAATTATTGAACAGTCCTTTTTTATTTTATTTGAAAGTCGTTTATTTTAATAAATACTTTTGTGTAGATTAGAATTTAATAATAATTATAAGCTCAATTAATATTGACAAATATGAATTCAATTAAGCACCTAATTATCCTAATCATCATTTTCGGATCTTATAGCAAATCAATTGCCCAATTTGAAAAAGACACTTTACGTGTATTATTTGTTGGCAATAGCTATACTTCAATTTCTAATATGCCTCATCTGGTATCACTAATTTCTGATAGCACCAAAGTAAAATTGATAACTACTAAAAGTACGGCAGGTGGCGCTACTCTCAGCGATCATTGGAATGGTGAAAAAGAATTAAAAACAAAAGATGTAATTTGTTCGGGTCTATTTGATATAGTAGTAATACAAGCGCATAGTTTGGAAACAATTGAGAATAAAGAAAACTTTTTCAAGTATTCAAAATTGCTATGTGATCTAGCTAAAGAGTCTGGTGCAAAACCCTATTTATACGTTACTTGGTCACGTCAGAAATACCAACATATTCAAGATAAAATAACAAAGGTCTATATAGAAGCAGCTAAAGTAAATGAATGTGACCTTGTTTTAGTAGGAGAAGCTTGGAAATTAGCTAGGACTATTAGACCAGACATCCTCTTATATATGTCAGATGGAAGTCACCAAAACGATTTAGGTGCATTTTTAAATGCTTGCCAATTCGTGGGTAAATTCACTGGAGAAGTACCCGCTAATCTGAACACAAGTTACCGAATTAAAGATGCGAAAGGCGAAGAAATAATGTTATTTTGGGAAGATGCACTAGATGTAGAATTATGCCAAAAAGTTGCTTCTGAGTTTTTTATAAATGTAAAGTAGAGATGGAAAATAGAATGAAAATTTGTTATAAATATAAATTAAAATTTTCTGAGAAAATAGAATCTATTTTTTTAAGAGAAGATGAATATTTTGATCCTATTAGTGAAAGTGAGAATTATGAAGATGATGCTATACCTAAATATAATGACCCTCGAGAGTATTTACCGGAAATTAATAAAAACAAATTTGATTGGGATGAGTTAATTATTACTGAAAGCAAAGAAAGCAACAAAACTATCAGAACAGATTATTTTGCTGACGGTGAAAGTCAATTAATAAATAGAAAAGATAATAATGGTTATGAGTTAGTTATTCAATCTTTTTTAATTAGACCCAATGAAATTTATATTTCAAGAATAGAAAGAAGTGGACTAGATGAACCTTGGAAAAACACCAGTTTTTCTCTAGGTTTAAATTTTGAGGGTGGTAAAAATGAAGTATGGTATGATTTAAAAGAAAGAATTCTGATTTAGTTCAAGACCATCCTTCAGAAGCAGGATGTTATATATATCGAAATATTAACCAAAAAAGCCAAGCGTTTCCACTTTGTCTCTCATATTTCCTACATTTTGAGTGACAACGACTTTTGATATCAATACTTTAACGTCAAACTTTTTTGTTTATCATTTTTATTAAAATATTAACAACAAAGTACTTTCATTATCGTTTATTGTAGTATATTAATTACAATGAGTATATATATTATGGATTTTAAGAATGCTATTCATTATCATTACGAAAAATTTCCTCCTAGTGAACTCATATATGGGATGTTCGTAACTGAGTTAATTGCGGCTACTGATGCACTTGCTCGATATGACCAAATGCTAAAGAAAATGCATAATAGCGAAATATTACTTGCCCCT
>JBFHKR010000260.1:0-2445 GCA_041595255.1 Chlorobiota bacterium | reverse complement strand
GGCTGTATTCCGCTTAGTATTCTCTTCTTCTAAGTCAAATTCTTTCTTTTTTTTGGATTTCTATTAATCCGAAATTTAATCAATATTGAATTATTATGGGTCAATTCGTGAAAAATTAAAATGTATGTCACTGCGAACGAAGTTTGCCTGCCTATGCTTTGGGCGTGGGCTGTCTCTTAAACAGTAAAATAAAAATGTTGAAAAAAATCAATTGTTTTGAAAATAAAATTTGGATTTTATTTTATTTTATTTTATTTTATTATTGCCCTAAAATTTTTTAATATTTTAATAGAGAGGGTTTTATGAAAAAGTATATTGTATTAATTGTTTTCCTGTTTAGCGCTATAAGTTCCTATGCAATTATTCCACCAAATCCAGATATTTGATTGGAATGTGATAATGTTCCTTGGACAACTGGGACTTTAACTTTTACATATAATTATGTAGAGGGTGGGATAAATAAAACTTGTGATATTGTAGTTGGTTTCGGTTACCGATTATGTAATGGAGCAATAGATACTTACATTGATAGACTATTTTTACCTCCAGGCTCTTGTTATACACATGTACGAAATCTACCTGGATTTTATGAAAGATGCGAAAATGAATTGACAATAGAACTCTCTGTTCTACTCAATCTTCCTTCAACTAATGGCTCTTCATATGAATTTAATCATTGGAGACCTGGTTCTTGTAATTATATTTGTTGGAAAATTGATAATGTACAACAATTGATGGTAGGTGAGATTAGATCATGTAGTCAAAACTACTATTGTTGTGTAGAGCAAATATTTGCAAATAAATACGAAAATGGATTATTATTTACAGATTATCAACCAGCACAATATGAGGCATGCGATGACTATCCTGACAACCATTTTGACTGCGATTATTCGAGTGATTGTATTATCGAGTGTCGTTAGTGTCTTATTATTGATTTTTATTCCAATAAGTTTATATAGTCAAAATAAGATTTTCGATTTTGAGACTGTTAGTTATCTTTCAGTTCCAAATTTCTTTATAGTTGATAGTAATAGCATATTTGGAATAAACTATTCATTATTTAAAAATCCTGATGGAAATGATTGTGTCTTTAAATTTGTAAGATATAATCTTGAAGATGGTTCTGTAAATGAAGAACTAGATTCAGATATAAGTCAAGGAAATGATTGCTATAGACCAAAATTAATGTACAAAAATGGAAATGATTTAATTACCATATCAGAATTATCAAATGTAAATAGTGCAGTTAATGATAAGATATCTCTAACAATCCATTCGGACTATAAGAGTAAAACTTATTTTGAAAAAAATATTCCACCAACTAAAAGAATATTGAATGACATAGTTAGACCTTTTATTGATAACTCTTTCTACAAGTTAGATTATATTACACCAAATACGAATGGTTATTTTCTAACATACAACCTGTATAAATATAAAATAGATAATCAAGAACTAGAAAAGGAATTAGTAAATAATCAGATTGTTAACTCACAATTAACATTTAATATTCTTGCATTTGATAATGAAAATTATTTTACGACAATTAACATATTTAATAAGGTAATATCTTATGATGAAGTCGTAGATACTATGAGTAAGTTTGTGATTTATCGTTTCAATAAACTAAATTATTCAATGGATACTTTATTAATTGATAATGAATTCACTTACTTTTTCCCAAAGACATTTGAGAAAGATAATAAGATTTATATAGCTGTAAGTAAACAAGATAGTTCTACAAAGAATATATATTTATTAGATAATAAACTGACAATTTTCTGTTATGATATCGAATTGAATATTTTAGAAAAAGTCAAAGATTTGGAGTTTAAAAATAAAGTTCTAGTGAATGATATACATTATGACGAATACAGCAATCATTTATATTTCTATGGTAGCTCTTTTGATAGTAGTAAAAGCATAGCTGATGGAACTTATTCGGATTATTGGATTTCTGAATTAGACGAAGAATTTGACTTACTAAATGAACTTAATTGGAAAGAAACTAATATTGAAAGATTAAACGAAACCGTTTATAATCTAAAGTCAGAAAATGAGAGTTTGATTTTGGTTTTACAAGAATTAGATATTATTAATTCGAATAATTCAAAATCAACTTTTATTAAGATTGAAAAGGAATTAATCTCAAATATTCATAAATTAGACTCTACATTTAAATTCTTAATTTACCCTAACCCTACAAGTAGTTTTATCAATATTAAAACTTTGGGGTTACCTTATAAATTAGAATTATATGATTATTCTGGAAGAAAAGTAATTGAGAAAATAGGAATATTCGAAATAGATTATAATTTAGATGTAAGTGAACTCCCACAAGGTCTTTATACTCTCAAAGTCGATAATAAAGGTATAATTCAATCAAAGAACTTAATAATCAAAAAATAAAATGAAAAAGGAGCTTCGGCTCCTTTTTCATTT
>JBFHKR010000259.1:0-2445 GCA_041595255.1 Chlorobiota bacterium | reverse complement strand
GAAATAATGTTATTTAGTGTTTCTAATTGATTGATGAGAATATTAAGCCTAATATTATGATCTGATTTTAAATCAACATTTAAATATAAATCTTCAAATTTAAACTCTATTAGAGAAAATTCTAAAGCGTCTGAAAAGTCATGTATAATTTTGCTATAAAACTCAAACAAGCTATTAAACAAAGGTTCTGGATAGTAGTGATCATGGCTAAATAAATTCTGTATGTCTTTAATTTTAAAATTTGTAATTGTTTCATTTTTGTTTGATGTTTTGAAAAAATGATTAAAGAAATTAATAAATGTGGATTCAGAAAAATTATTATGTATAGTTCTATTCTCTACTTGTTCTTTATTATATTTAATAATATCAATTAAAAACTTATAATCAGATTTTATTTCTTTAACTTTTTCCAGTTCATTTTGCAAAATAAAGTAATCTTTAACTGAACTTAGTGTTTCTGCATTATTCTTAAAAGAATCTTCAAGTTTTACTCTACTCTCTCGTTGCTCCTTTAATTCACGTATTAGTAAAACAATTACCAATGCACTTAAAAAAGCAGCTGAAATCCCGAAAAAATCTCCGAATTCAGAAAGCCATTTACTACCATCATAATTTATAAAAATAAAATACTGCACAATTAAAGAGAAGAATGCAATGATTGCAATCATAGACTCAACTTTATTATTTTTATATATTTTAATTGCTTTTTTAACAAGCAGTCCTAATTCATACATCCCTTACACTCTCTTCTTCACAAAAATATTAATCGAAACACCTTGCATAATGTCGAACACATTTTCATCTTTGCCACCATCGGGGGCAGTTTCTTTTTTCTTCGAGTTGCCGTGCAGGTCTAATATATAGATTTTATCGAATGTTTCTAATAGATTCTTTCGCATTTGTCTGTGAGTAATACCATCTATGAAGCTATTGTTTGAGATATAAGCTAATATTCCTTCGCCATTCTTTTCTATATAGTGTTGCCCATAGCGTATGAATTTTATGTAATCATCATCTAGATTTAATTTTTTCTCATTCAAATCTTTCTTGTAATCTTTTATCAAATTCTGAATCCATTCGCCTTTGTTGCTACTGCTCACACTATACGGCGGATTGCCTATTACACACATAACTGGTACGTCTCGCTTTATCCTATTCGCTTCGTTGGATTCGGCACTTAGCCACGAGGAGAATATAGTCCCAGTGTCTTTGTGGTGTTCTTCCAGCGAGTTAGTTAGGAATACGTTCAGTCGTTGGTCTGTACCACCCCGTCCTGCAGACACCCCTCCTTTAGTAGGGGAATTTTTGTAGCCAGTTTCCGCCAGCAGCATAGATAGTTTTAGGTGAGCCATAGCATACGATGCCATCAGAAGCTCAAATCCATTAAGCCGAGGTATTAGGTGCTCATCTACGTAACTACTCCACATACCCTGCATCTGCTTGAAGTTAGTATTGTATATGTACTTCACCACTTCCGCAAGGAAAGTTCCCGTACCTGTGGCGGGATCTAGTATTTGTACTTTATGTACTTCTTGCTCTATTGTTTTTCCTTGTACATCTACTTTGATTTTGGTCTTCGTAGTGTCTGCTAGTCCTTGCGTTAACCCAAATTCTGTTTTTAGTATATCATCTACTGCACGTACTATGAAGTTAACTACTGGTTCGGGCGTATACCACACACCACGTGATTTGCGTAGCTTGGGGTCATATTCCGCAAGGAACGTTTCGTAGAAGTGGATTATCGGGTCATTAGTCTGTGTGCTATTTCCAAAGTTTTTGAGTAGCTCCTCTACGTTTGTGTGGCGGAAAACTTCAGCCAAGTTCTCTACTGTCGGCTTTATACGCTCATCTATATCAGGCCCAGCCACATATCCGAATAGCTTACGCAAGAACGGATTGGATTTTGGAATTAGCTCTGCAGCTTCTTGTCTGCTGAAAGTGTCTATAGTGTCATCATTCAAGCGAGCAGCGAACATACCATAAGCAAGAGTTTGTGCGTATATATCAGCGAATCCCTTTGGCTTTAGGTCATGTATTAGTATATCTTTGAATGTTTCGTACTGTGCTTTGAGCGATGTATTCGCTTGTGTTTGCTCATCGGACTCTACGGCTTGTTCTAATATGTCTTGTAGTAGCCGAGCTTTTGCCGCCATCATCACCGCTAACTTCTTCGATGATTTTATAGTCTGACTTACGAACGTACAGAAGTCTTGTATCAGATTCTCGAACTTACCGAAGTTCTCTGGTAGCGCTTTTACTTTACCATCAACTATTTCACCGATTCGTATTTCGTGTACCATCTCTCCATTCTGGAAGAATTGGAACCATAAGTAATCTGTGATGATTAGATTATCGAGTGCATTTCTGTACCTACCGAACTGCTCTTTGTACGATTTGGAGTTAAGATCTTTGGCTATATCCTTCGCCTCTATGTACCCTATCGGT
>JBFHKR010000258.1:0-2455 GCA_041595255.1 Chlorobiota bacterium | reverse complement strand
TCGCTTTAAATATGTATAATTCTGAGTTACCATTCGGAGTACAATCTTTGAGCATATATGTGCCTTGAGGTGTACCGTCACTAACCCAAAACTCACTACCGTGAGTCGCATCAGCACCCATAAAGTATATTTTATCTTTAAATATATACTTTTGATTATGAAGATTATTGAAATTACCTTTTATAAATACTTCATCAGAAACCAGTTCCGGTTCTACGAATTCTGCTTGACCGAACAAACCGAATGGGATTAAAACTATTAGGATTACTATTATCTTTTTCATGCCCTCACTCCTTTACGAATTTTGCTATATTATTACCCTGCTCATCAACTACGAAGTACACGCCTGAGATTAGCTCTGCCACATTCAGCTTTCCGTCAGCAATTACGCCATAGTCTTTTACTATTTTACCAGCGCTGTTGATAATGCTAAGTTGCATTGGATTGCTAAGCTCTAACTGTATAAAGTCCTTCGCAGGGTTCGGATAAACCGTCATTAGTTCTAGTTGGGGGGTATCTTCGACTGAACTGATAGTGTTCGGGATTCGGTAGAGTTGTTGGCCTTCGCCATAATAGTCAGCGAAAAAATATACATTCCCCTCCAGTTCTTGATGAAATAGTGGCTCTATAGTAGGTGATGGAGTTTGGAAATCTAAAGGCATCACTAATTGAGTTCCCCTAGTTGTCAAATCAGAATACCATATTCGGGTTGTATCTGATGTACTTCTTTCTACGAAAAGTGTATTATTGTTTATTTGCTTTGTTGTGCGAGGTACAGTGTATAAATCTAACAGCCCTTTGTGAAGTAAATTTGTTCCAACTTCTGTACCATCTGACACCCACCCTGAATTCTCTCCGGTTGCCGACTCTGTTAGGAATAAAACCTTACCCTTTATTATATCAGAGAAAAACCTAATTCCTGAGCCGTGTGCCCCTTCCTCAATATCTTTTACAAGGTGAGTACCAATCTCTGTACCGTCCGTTACCCATAGCTCCTCACCATGTGCATCATCAGAAGCGACGAAGAATAATTTATACCCATTACCTCCTGGACCCCATGAGTTAATCTCTACATTGGGTTCAGTTAGTTTTAAAGTGTTTTTTACAGTACCTCCTGATGTCCATAGACTACTTCCTTCCTTCTCATTAACCACAAAGAAAGCTTGTTGATGATCGATTTTCTGAGGTTTGATATAATTTACTTTTGATTCTTGATCATTCGAAACTTCAGCCAGTAGATAAGTACCTTTTAAAGTACCATCACTTATCCAGACTTCCCTAGTCTTATTATTTTGTATCAAAGTAAATAAAAGAAAATAATCGATAAGTACGTAAGACTCAGTTACGAATTCAGTTTCGGGTTTATTTGGAATTAAGTTTATAGTACCTTTTTCTGTTCCGTCTGTTACCCATAATGAATGAGAATTTTCCGAATAATCTATAAAGAAAAGATGATTAGCATTAGAACCATCAAAAGAAGCTTCAAAATAATTCGGAGATAGTTTTTTAGTACTTATGGAGTCTCCTTCTGTGACCCATATTTCATTTTTTTCATGACTATCATGAGCTAGTTGAAATTGTAGTCTATCATTGGAAACAGAAAATCTTGAAATATAAGGTAAATATAAGTCTTCGTATTTAAAAACTCTTACTGTTCCATCCGGTGTTCCGTCAGTCTTCCATAGACCAAATTCAAAAGTTTTAGGCTCAACTGCACCAAAATAAACTTCATTATTATATTTTTTGAAAAGTCTAGCGTCCACATCAATTACTCCATTCCAATCTGCATCCGTAAAAACTATGTACTTCAAAAGAATAGTTCCTTCTTCAGTTCCATCAGTAGCCCAAAGCCCTGTTCCATTCTCGTCCTTTGCAACAAATAGTAATTGGTGGTCTAATTCATTACTTACTATTATTGGATTCGAATCACCATCAAGGTTTATATCTTTTACCATTTGCATACTATTTATATCACGGTTGAACGCCCAAAGTTCTAAACCAGACACTCCATCATCAGCCCTAACAAATACCTTACTATTGTGTTCTACAAAGTCATTTGGTATAGTATATTCGAATATTATATCACAATGTAATTTAGGTTCTATCACATCTGCTTTAGAAAAAAGTCCAAATGGAATCACCATCAATAGTACTAATATTATCTTTTCCATGTCCTCACTCCTTCACAAACTTAGCTATATTATTACCCTGCTCATCTACTACGAAGTAGACGCCTGAGATTAACTCTGTCACATTCAGCTTTCCGTCAGCAATTACGCCAAAATCTTTCACTATCTTACCAGCACTATTGACTATGCTCAAATGCATTGGCTTGCTAAGCTCTAACTGTAGAAAGTCCTTCGCAGGGTTCGGATAAAGTGTCATTAATTCTGGTTGGGGGGTATCTTCGACTGAGCTAATAGTATTTGGGATACGGTAGAGTTGTTCGCCCTCG
>JBFHKR010000257.1:0-2519 GCA_041595255.1 Chlorobiota bacterium | reverse complement strand
GAAGAAACTCTATCAGAATACATGACAGTTACGGAATCAAATATTCAGTTATTACCTCAAGCATTAGCTGATGGTTTTACAGAGCTTTCTATTTTCAATATAGAAGGTAGCAAGGAGATGAGCACAAATATACAAGCTCAAAACACTGTATCAATCAGTTCACTAAAATCTGGGACTTATATAATAGCTCTGAAAAGCGAGAACCGTTTACTCACAAGAAAGATTAATATAGTGAGATAAAATATAAAGGTAATTAAGTAGAAGTTTGAATCCCAATTAGTTAATCTAGTTGGGATTTTTATTATTTAAATGTAACTAAGTTTACATTTCCTGTGTCTATAATCTAACAACATAACGGATTATAAAATGAAATCTTTCTTACTATCGATTATCGTCTTAATTAGCTTATCTAGTTATAGCTACTCACAATCAGATGCAGACAAAATCCGCAATGAACTAACGCCTTTGCTCGGTCAGAATAATATGGGAACTGATTTTTGGTTTGCCATGCCTGAGATGTTTTATGGTTATTACTTTGAATCTTTCTATATTATTATAACCTCAAGCGTTGACAATGATGTCATAATCACAAGTCAATCTAAAAATATTTTTATAAAAGCTAGAATAAAGGCTGGCAAAGATACAATCATTGATTTGAATTGTACAAAATTTGCCGAATACGAATACAGTACAAATAAAGAAAGGATTAAGACAAGAGTTGCAAAATCGTCTGCTCTCCATATAGAATCTAAATATCCAATTAGTGTTTTTACTTTTAACTCTTGGAATGGATTAAAAGATGCTTCATTAGCTATTCCTACAAATAGTCTTGGTAATAAATTTATGTTACAGACCTATTTTGTTTCTTCTGCAACTGAATCTGAAGCTGTTTATCCTCCATGTGTAAGCGTTACTTCTCCATTTAATAATACTCGAGTTGAATTGACACTTAGCTCACTTAACAAAAACTTAAAAATTAAATTAGACAATGGTGATTCAATAATGGCTGGAGAATCAGTTATAAAAATACTAAATAAAGGAGATGTCTGGAATATATATTCTAATGATATTATTGGAGATTTATCAGGTAGTCTAATCAATGCTTCGAATCCAGTAAACTTGCAATACTCTCATGCAAATATGAGTCAACCCTTAGATAAAGGGTATTCAAATGAAGTACAATCAACAATATTCCCTACTAATACTTGAGGTAAAACATATTCGATACCCACTTTTAGAGAACTTAATGAATTTCCAACAATCAGAATATTTGCATTGGAAGACGAAACTAAAATTTATCGTAATGGAGTTTATTGGACTACGGTTAACAATAGTAGCACTAATGAGATTTTTGAGAGTAAAATATGGACGGATAGAAACAGGGAAGATGAGTATGGAATTATTTCCCCATCTATTATTTCTTCTGATAAACCAATTTCAGTGATGGTCTTTCCTGACTATCATCGTATACTTGAAAGCAATTTTTTTGAACTTAGTAATATGAGTATTCTTACTCCATTAGAATCTTCAGTAAAATATGCATCTTTTTCAACATTCAGTATACATGAAGGTTGGGTAGAAGGTGATAATGCAAGAGTTAAAAAACTTGAATTGTATTTTGAACCTGAAAATAATGGAGAAATCCCTTCTGATTTAGAATTTGTGATTATAGACACAAATAACTCAAATATTGAATGGAAATCTATAAAGAATTATTATGGAGATAGTTATTATTCAGTTGAATTAAATGGTAAGTCTTATGCAGCAAAAGAAATACTACTACCTGATAGTTGTAATTATTTTATTCGTTCAAATGAAACTAAGTTTTCTGGATATGTTTATAAAACTACTATGAATCACATGGGACCTAAACCAGGAATTTATAGAAAAGAAGACTTCTTCGGCTTTCCTATTGCTACTTCAATGAATGACCTAACTACTGACGACACCAAAGTCCCGTACGTAACACTCACTAGTAATAAAGACGGTAGTAAGGTGAACGGAATAGTTTATGATGGGTATGAGAATTCTTCCAAGTTGGCTCAGCTTTATATGCTCAAAGAATATAGCCATAACTTCGATTTTGAGATTATCTCAGCTGATGAGGGGTTCTTGCCAGACCCCATTGGCAATAGCTTTATTCCCGGTGAGCCAATACAGCTGGAATTCGAATTGACCAAACGTAACTCTAATTTAGACGCCTTTGCAGTAGTCTATACTTGCGATAAGGCAGGGAACGATACACTTATATTCATAAATGAAGATATATTTACCTCTGTCACTCCAGAAGAAACTCTATCAGAATATATTACAGTTACTGAATCAAATATTCAATTATTACCTCAAGCATTAGCTGATGGTTTTACAGAGCTTTCTATTTTCAATATAGAGGGTAGCAAGGAGTTTAGCACGAATATACAAGCTCAAAACACTATATCAATCAGTTCACTAAAATCTGGGACTTATATAATAACACTGAAAAGTAATACTAGGTTACTCACAAGAAAGATTAATATAGT
>JBFHKR010000256.1:0-2550 GCA_041595255.1 Chlorobiota bacterium | reverse complement strand
TTTACCACTAGATAAGTCAACTTCAACATTATCTATTCCATTTACTTTAGTAAGCGAGTCTGTGACTGTGGCTACGCAATGATTACAAGTCATACCTTCGACTATTACATAATTGCGATTATCTATAGCTTTATCTCGTTTAAAGTATATAGATCCATACTTTCGGTAAAGAGACGATACTACAAGTATAGTAAATATTGCAGCAAGTACGATTTGAATTTCGTAAGGAACTAGACCTGAGTGCTCGTGATGAGCATGAGTTGCTAGTTGCTCTTGTGGATTTACTCCTAAATAACCGAATACAAAATCTAGAAGGTACCCAAAACCTATTGACATAATTATCATTGCGAAAAGATAATATGATATTAATTTCTTACCCAAACTCTTCGAAAGTATTCCAATACTAGCTGCATTAGTCGCAGGACCGACCGCTAAGAAAACAAAGGCAACTCCGGGTGAGAACCCTTTTAGTATTAATGAAACTGCTATAGGTATAGATGCAGTAGCGCAAACATACATCGGTACACCTATTAGAATCATTACTATCATTCCTAGAATACCAGATTTCAAGCCAGTACCTTCTAAAAACTCAGTTGGGAGAAAATAAGTAATAGCTCCAGCTATAACCAAACCTATAAGAAACTCAACCACTATATCGTCTAGAAAATCGGCAAATGCGTATTTGAGAGATGCTTTAGCTTTCTCGGAGAAAGGTATGTTTGCCTTGCTATCAACCATTTTCGGGGGAGCTGTTATTACGTCCAAAGAGAGTTTTTTCTTTTCTGGTTTAGCCTTTTCTTTGTTTGTAACGTTAATAAATAGACCTCCTAGTATCCCCATAATGAGAGCAGAAATAGGTCTAAATATACCAAATACAGGCCCCATCATACCATAAGTAGCTATAATGCTATCAATACCTGTTTGTGGTGTTGAAATTAGAAAAGATGTTACAGCACCTTTCGATGCCTTGCTATCAGCCATATATACTGTAGTAGGAATTACTCCGCAGGAACAAAGAGGTAATGGCACCCCAAATAATGCCGCTTTGAATATTGACCAAATACTATCTTTTCCTATCTGTTTTTTAACAAATTCTTTGGTCATATAAATATTCAAGATAGCAACGAATGCTAAACCAATCATTAGATAAGGAGCCATCTCGATGAAGAGTATATAAATCTCGTAGAGGAAATCAGTAATCATTTTTCTATCGTTTTATTTATTTTATTAACGAACTAAGTGAACGTGTATTATCAAAGACACTATTTCAAAAATATAATGACAATGATAGTCAATATTATTATATTGTAAGTTCAAATTATAAAAAAAGAGAACCAAATAAATGAAAGATATAAAGGAAATTGCAAAAAAAGCAGGGATAAATGAAGATGAATTGGAATTGTACGGCAATACGAAAGCAAAAATAAAACTAGACGTAAATAAGAGATTAGAGAGTGAGAAGAATGGTAAGTATATACTAGTTACTGCAATTACCCCAACTCCATTAGGAGAAGGTAAAACTACGACGTTATTAGGGCTTACTCAGGCATTTGGCACTGCACACAACAAAAATGTAATAGCATGTATCCGCCAACCTAGTATGGCACCAACATTCAATATAAAAGGAGGTGGAGCAGGAGGCGGTAAGAGTTTAGCTATACCAGTAGATGAAATAAACCTTGGTTTAACGGGTGACATACACGCTATAGGTGCGGCTCATAATCTTGCAATGGCGGCACTCGATACTCGTATGTGGCACGAAACTAGACAAGACGACGAGGCACTGAAATCTCGTGGTATAGATAAGCGATTAGATGTTGACCCAAGTACTATTATCTGGAATCGTGTTGTAGATGTATGTGACCGTTCATTGCGAAATATTAATATAGGTTTAGATGATACAGAAGCAAGAGGAGGTGAACCGAGTGATATATTCCCTCGTAATACTCTTTTTGATTTAACAGTAGCTAGTGAGTTAATGGCTATTTTGGCATTAGCAACTGATTTGAAAGATCTACGAGAAAGAATTGGGAGAGCTGTTATTGCACTTTCAAAGTCGGGGGAACCTATTACTCTTGAAGATTTACAAGTAGCAGGTGCAGTTACTGCATTATTAATTGATGCTATCAAACCTACTTTAGTTCAGACATTAGAAGGACAACCTGTATTTGTTCATACTGGACCTTTTGCAAATATAGCACATGGTAATTCTTCGATTATAGCTGACAAAATCGCACTGAAATTAGCTGACTACGTTATCACTGAAGCTGGATTTGCAGCAGATATGGGAATGGAAAAATTCTTTAATATTAAGTGTAGATATTCTGGATTGTCACCAGATGCTGTTGTAATGGTTGCGACCGTAAGGGCATTGAAATTACATGGTGGTGGGCCAGCAGTTTCTCCTGGTAAACTTGACCCAGTCTATACGTCTGAGAATTTGGAATTATTAGAAAAAGGACTAGCTAATTTGGGCGCTCATATTAAGAATGCAAGGAAATATGGTGTTTCAGTGGTAGTCGCTATAAACCAATTCCCCGAAGATACGGC
>JBFHKR010000255.1:0-2557 GCA_041595255.1 Chlorobiota bacterium | reverse complement strand
ATTTCTCATAGAGCTTTTGAGTGCATACTTCCAAATGCAAGCTTCGGCTTTTGTCATTTGCTTTCTATTCTGATTTGCAAATGTTCTAAGATTCTTATTGTAATTCTTGTTTAACATATTCTAAAATCGCAATTACTTTTCATTTACATAAACCTTAGTTTAAATCCACGAACTGTGCTCCTCAGGAGGAGCTGGATCGAGCGAAGCGAGGGTCTGAGGAGGATAAATAACAACACTTGTCTTCGTTTGTCCACCTCCGTCTGACACCTGCGGTGTCATCCACCTCCGCCAGCGGAGGACACTCAAGTAAAATCACCCAATACTTTACATGAATTTTTAGATAAATTTAACATTTTAATCCGAACATATTACTAAAATCGTCCGTAATTGTATTATATTTATTAAATTTGTGTCAAATAATAAAGTTAAGTGAAGAAAATGGCAAAGAAAACAGTTTCAAAAAGACAAAATAAAGTGAATTGGGAATTCCCATTCACTAAGAAGAATTTCTTATTAGCAGGTGTAGGATTAGCTACTATAGTAGTCGGCTATTTGCTTATGGCGACAGGACTTGGTGGCGATTACGCTGCTGTAGATGGTGCTTGGAATAATCCTATGGCTATCACAATCGCTCCACTATTACTAGTGATTGGTTACTGTGTGATTATACCTTTTGCAATACTTAAATACTATCCGCATAGCAGCGATACTACTAATGAGTAGTGAAACACAAAAAGCCGGGTTCGTAGCTATAATAGGAATGCCTAATTCGGGCAAATCTACCCTTATGAACGCCCTGATGGGTGAGAAACTATCTATAGTAACAGCAAAGCCGCAAACGACTAGGAAGAACGTTTCTGCGATACTTTCGAAAGAAGATTCGCAGATTATATTCCTTGATACTCCGGGTATATTGCGCCCTAGGTACGAGATGCAACGCTCTATGATGAGGTTTCTTTTCGAATCGCTAGATGCCGCAGATGTTATCAGTGTTATCTGGAATCTAGAAAAAGATGGGGACAACATCGAATTACTTTCTACTCGGTTCGATTTCTTAAAAAACTATAATGTTCCCAAAGTACTTATCTTAAATAAAATTGATACTTATAAAGATGCTAAAGGTGTACTACCAGTAATCGCCAAGTTCCAAGCATTGGATCTTTTCACTGATATTATACCTATTTCGGCACTCAAAGCAGCTAACACTGACGCACTTATAAAAATATTTGAAAATCATCTACCCGAATCTGAATTCTACTATCCAACGGATATTATCAGTACTCTCAACGAGCGATTTTTCGTTAGTGAGCTAATCCGTGAGAAAATTTTCGAACAGCTAAAAGAAGAGCTACCCTACTCCACAGAAGTAACTATCACTCAGTTCAAAGAAAGAGAAGCCGGTAAATGGTTCATCTCAGCTGATATAATAGTTGAGAAAGATAGCCAAAAAGGGATAATGATAGGCAAGGGCGGCACTATGTTAAAACGCATTGGCGCTATGGCCAGAAAGGATATAGAAGCTCATCTGCAAATGCCAGTGTTCCTCGAGCTATTCGTGAAGGTCAGAGATAATTGGCGCGAAAAACCAAATATGCTCCGTTCGCTAGGTTATTAGAGATTTAGCCTTTAATCTTTTTTCCTCAATATAATCCAAAGTAAAAACACGAATAAAAGAGTAATAATAGAGAAGTACTTCTCGGATATAGTCTTTGCGAATATATTGCCAATAGTGTTTAATCCAAAAATCACCAGAAAAACCCAAAGAAATATATCAACTATTTTTGTACGGAGTTTACTTTTCACATAACCCCCTTTTATCAGTAGCGCATAACTCAATAATATGTTAATTAATAATGATAATATCTCAAAAACATACATCTCATTGTCATTGGTTAGATTCCCACCCCAAGCAATATCATAGGGTATAAGCTTCAGGATTATACATATATGAAATATAATCACAGACCCTATAAGCCCAAGCATAATCTTAATCGCGGTTTGTTTACTTATTATGTTTTTCAAAACTTGTTATCTAATTTGATTAGTTTCTTTTAAAATTTATTTCTCTATTTTTAACCCTCGCAACTCCGTTTGGAGTTGAATATTAGTAGCCCTATAATCACCTACAAATTGTAGTATACTCATCAGTTCTTAAATAAACTATATTACCTTTCCCGTCACATTTGAAAGTATAAAAATGTAATCTTGAAGGGAAAGCAGAAATTTCAAACCCCTCTATTTCCAAATCCGAAAACTGCTTCCAAACTTCATCATTTTCCCATTCATATGACCTAAAATAAATTTCAGCAATTATTACAAATTCTATCTTTTTCTAAATATACGAAAATTCTACTTTCACTCCGCCTTCGACTTAGCTAATGCTTTCAGCTTCACAGGTCAGGCATCGTGCTATCTTTCTGAGGCATCGTCACAATTACGTTGGCTGAGCGTACTTCGGCTCCGCTCAGTACGAGTATTTGAAGCCATAAGGGTCAACAGTCTTTTTTGTGACCAACATGGCTTGATTCATTTAAACACTTTGCTAATTCATGTAGCT
>JBFHKR010000254.1:0-2566 GCA_041595255.1 Chlorobiota bacterium | reverse complement strand
GACGGATAATATTCTTGTTTTCTCCAGAATTGACCTGGATTAATACTTCCTTCAAATTCATTACTGTATAGTGTTTTCTCGGTTTTATCATCAGAATGTGCTTTATATAGTAGTTCTGCTCTTAGTTTAGTTTTATATTCTCCTTCGAAAATAGGTATAACAAAAACCCAATGATAATCTGGGGGTAAGAATAAAGAATGATAGCTATTTCCGCACCAACTACTAGGTAAATATTCAATATCATTCCAATTACCATATTTGTCTTGAGCTTGTAGCTTTAAGTAAAGCCTACTATCTTGAGCATCAAAGTAGAATGTATCAAGAGTTGTATTTGCTATATACAACTTCATTGCACTATATTTCTCTAAATATTTGACGTTCTTATCACTTACTGCTATTAAACTTAATTCATTATTGTTAAATTCATTATTAGCTTTATTCTTTTGGAAGCTATTTGCTGAACTAGACCAACCTCCAAAGCCTGTAAGTTCTTCTTTATAAGGTGAAGAAGCAGTGAAATGTCCTCTCTTCATATAATCAATGTTTAATTTTGTTACCTTTTGGGTATCTCTTTTCGTTTCTCTCCAAATATAATTTCCTTTATGGTTTATATAACCCATCATATCATCTTGAAAAACATTAACTAACTCATCATCAAACCCTTTATAATCAATATAATGGAATTGTGGAGTTACTAATACATCATTTTTAAAATCCCAATACCCATACTTATATGAATACTTACTTTTAGAATTTAAACTTTTATTTGTATGAATCTTATTCCGTTTTCTTACAGGGTAACCATTTGAAATATCTAGTTCTCTTGGTTTAATAACAAAATTTCCATTTGTATCTATAGCTCCCCATCCATCTTTAGTCATTACAAAATGAATGCCGTCTTTAAATAGACTTTCTTTATCTCTAGAATATCTATTATATATAATGTAATCATATGGTTGTTCGTTTACTTTTTTTCCTTGTTTATTAATCAGATACCAATTTCTGTCATTGTCCCATATGAAAGCTCTACTATATTTAAAAGGTGTAACATCTTTCCAACTAAAATTGCTAAAAACTATTTCACCTTCTTCATTAATCACTCCACTATAATTCTTAGCCGAGCTACTAGAACGTTCATTTGCATTAACTGTGTCATAATATTGTATGTTGATTGAAGCTAATCCTTCTGAAAAATAACCATTCGAATAATCAAGATTCCAGTTATCAGTTGGAATCATAAATTTGATATTACCTGTAGTATCTATCATTCCAATTCTATAGTCATATTTAATAGTTGGATCTTTAATGAATTCTACCTTTGCGTATCCGTTGCTAAATTCAGAAATAGATTCATATTTACCATAAGGAACTATAAATTCACCCTTTAAATTTATAACGCCAATTTCAATTATAGTTAATGAATCGCTTTCTTCGGGGTAATACCTTTGATTCTCACCCATAACAGTAGCTAAACCTTCATTGCTAAATGGATCAATTTTCAAAAACACGGTGTCTATAATTAAATTTCCTTGAAGATCAATAACTCCTAGTTTTTCAGTTTTAGTCTTGACAACTGAATAGTTATTATCTTCGAATCCTAAAATTTCAGCATAATCATGCTCAAATAACTTATTTCCTTTCTTATCTATATAGTAGGGTTTACTTTCTATAAACACTTTAGCAATACCTTGATTAAAACTTAGTGCATAATCATATTTGGGTTGAAGCTCGAATTGCCCGTGATAATTTATATAACCATAAATACCTCTTAATCTAACAGCCGCTAAACCTTCAGAAAATTTACTAGCTTGTAAAAACATAGGTTCAATTTTTATTTCTCCTTCTTGGTTTATATATCCCCATAAGCCATTATCTACAATAGGAAATAATTTATCACTTTGTGCTTTTAATTCTAGAAAACTAGTACAAAAGACTAGATTTATGGAAACATAAATAAATGCAAATATTCTACTTTTGATAATTTTCATAAATAAAACCAATAGAAATATATAAAATTACTAGAGTCTAAAATTAGGCAAATAATTTCTATTTCACTAATCTATCAATCCAGATACTCCACCCTATACTTATAATTACATGGACTCTGCACTCCACTTCGTTCCTATCTGAGTGACCTAAAAAAAACGGAAGTGGTCTAAACCTCATAACCCCAACTTATCCAATTTCTTCACTCTATGATAAGTTAAAGCAGCTCTGATGCAGCTTTTTAGCTCTTTCTCGGGAATATTATCATCCATTTGGAATACTATAGCTCTTTTTCCTTCATAATCGAATTGATTGTCATATACTTGTTTGAATGTTTTTACTAGTGTTGTGGAGCAACTGAAATAAATTGCGTATTGGTTGGGTGCTTTGGGTTTCCAATCTATTCTTACTGTGCTACCCTTTTTCGCTAGATAGCTTGGTTCACCCCATTTGAGAGTTTCTTCTAGTTCTGATATCTCATCTATTTCATTTGCTGTTTCGAATATTATCCGTCTTAGATTCTCAATTTTTAATCGGGCTTCTTTTGGATATTTATCAAACACAGCATTGACTTCTGGAT
>JBFHKR010000253.1:0-2594 GCA_041595255.1 Chlorobiota bacterium | reverse complement strand
TAAGCCAGAATCATTCTCTATAGAAGTAGTGGATATCACAGGTAGAAGATTCGATTTTATCAATACTAAAGACTATGGTGTAGGTACATTCAGCGTTAATCTAGATGGGTCTAAGTATCCTAGTGGTACTTACTATTGTAGGTTGATTTCTGAGAGTGGCATCAGAACTATTAAGCTAATGAAAGAATAATTTGAATTTATTAAACCAAGGGAGCTTACTCCCTTGGTAATTTTTTTAAAAAAGGAGAGAGATATGAAAAGAATTATAACATTTTTAACTGCAATACTAATATGCAGTAGCCTTTCTGTTGCAGGAGATTTAGTTTCAATAAAAATAAAATTCGACGATGTTGTTTACGAGGATGCAGACCCAGAAATAATTGCAAAATATACTAATCAGAACCCGAGTTTTTCCGTAACGGGAATTACTTATTATTTCGAATTATATTCTTTACCTTCATCGGAATTAGTTTATAGCAAAGAAGTCGAAGGAGAAGATGTAAAGCCTGGCGAAACAGTAGAAATAAACTTTGGTAAATTAGAAACTACTGGTCTAGAGTATAACAGCTTTTATAAAGGTGTTATTACAACTGAAGAAGATTTTGATGAAGATCCTTCTAATAATGAGGGAACTTTTGAATTTGAGTATAGGTCGAAGTATTATAATCTAGAACTAAAACTAGAAGAACTATATTCTTCAAGAAAAGATTTGAATAGTTATACTCCTGCATATGTGCATAAAGAAAAAGTACCTGCTGGTACTACTATAAAGTCAAATTATGAGGATATAAATCTAAAAGTAAATGCAGATTCGTGGGTTGGTTGGATTGATTATGAACCTAATTCAAGGTTTGAACATAAGACTAGTATATTTACTTTCGACATAGAGGCTTTAGATTTAAAATTTATTGATGCCAATTGGTACCCTCTAATAGTTTTAGAAGATGAAGCTGAAAGCTATTTTACAGATGATGTATTAATCATTGGGGAAGAAGAACAAGAAATAAATACAGAAACAGTTGAAACAGTAACTTCTTCAGTAACTCCTACTAAGAAGGATAGGGTATGCGCACTTTTAGTGTCTGGGACTGATAGAAATAAACCTCGTTTACAAATGTCTTTTGAAAATGATTTACAGATAGTTAAATCTGAGTTGATGTCAGAAAAACTAGGTCCACAACTTGACGAGTCTAATATTCGAATCGAAAAAGGCATACCAAAAAATGAGATAAAAAATATTTTAACATCCATGGAAAATAAATATGATCAGGTATATTTTTATTATTCAGGACACGGTATTGGTGCTACCGGACTTGGAAAGATGTGCACTGGTGTAGGTAAACCAGAATGGTATTCTTATAATGATTTTCTGAAAGATTTGAAAAAAGTAAATGCGAATTACTATTATATACTTATCGATGCGTGCTACTCAGGTCTAGCTAAAACTGAGCTTGCTAAAATTCCATTCGGTGATGCAAGTGTTACATTAATTACTTCCTCAAATGATAAAAAAACCGCCAGATCCAATTTTTTTGGACTACATAATGAAATCGGATTTGGTTTATTTACCCTAAACTTTATGAAATGTTTTGGTGAACCTAGTGCTGATTTTGACGGGACAGAAGGGACAAGTTTTATAGAAACATTTCTGTGGGTAAAAAATCAAAAACCGAAAGATATTAAGGGAAGGGATTTAGATAGTTTGCAATGTGCTACTTTATCTTTAGGGTCTAAAGGTAAATTAAATAAATCAGAAAAATTTGTTATTTTTCAGCCTGGGTCAGATGTTAAGTTACTAAAAGTTGATTCGCTTGAAATAGATTTAGGTTACTATTCTATTATGAATATTGATTCAAAGAAATATGAGAGCAGTGACAAAAAAATTATTGACATCTCTGGCAGCCGAACGTGGACATTAGAGACTGATAGTGAAAATAATGGTTTTAACCTTGATGTCGAATTTCAACTACGTGATAAGTTTGAAATGCTTATTCCTGAACTCCCAAATATAATTGGTATGGTTTGGCGTGAGGATGATACTAAAGACTGGCAACCTCAATATCCTTCTATCTATAACAAAGATAGTAAAACTGTCTTATGTCCTGATGTAGATCATTTCAGTGAATGGGCTGCTGGTTTAATATCTGCAAACCCTACTAGTGTTGATAGTAAATTCCTAATTAACAATGTGGAATATGGACCAAATCCATTCAAGAACGTGATGAATTTTGAGTTCAATCTCGATAAGCCAGAATCGTTCTCTATAGAAGTAGTTGATATAACTGGTAGAAGATTCGACTTTATTAATACACAAGATTATGATGTAGGTACTTTCAGCGTTAATCTAGATGGGTCTAACTATCCTAGTGGTACTTACTATTGTAGACTGGTTTCTGAAAGTGGCATCAGGACTATTAAGCTTGTGAAAGAATAGTTCTTTAATTACAACAAATGTTTAAAATACAAAAGCCCATCAGTAATTGGTGGGCTTTTTATGTAATTTTGAACTCTAACTTATAGTTCAACTACTCATCATCTTTATAAGTTCTGATATTGAATGTCGGTGGCTTATAATCTTTCTTCAAATATTGTGT
>JBFHKR010000252.1:0-2628 GCA_041595255.1 Chlorobiota bacterium | reverse complement strand
GTAGCTAACCCTAGTCTTCTTTGGAAATATGATGATCTCTTGTGAAGTGTCTGTATCTTTTCTATTGGGATTATCGAAATTTTTTGGAACCAGAATCCTTGTTTAACTATTATCTGATTGTTCTCAACGTGGTAGCCACGATACTGGTATCTGATATAAGCAGCAAACCCTATAATTGGTAGTAGTACTAATAGTATCCAAAAACTATCAAATGTAAAATATAGAGCAATTCCGAAGGGAATAGAGAATACCAAATACTTTACGACTGCTCGTCTTATGGACTTAGGACTAACTTTAGTAAATACTTCTGGTAATTCAACAGCTCTAATCTTGTTAATTATCTCTTTTACTTGTGAAAACTTAGCGAATGGAATTGCTGTTTCAGACTTTGCCTTAGTTCCATCACCACCACCAAAGCCAGCAGTCTGTAAATCTAGTCTATAAAAGTTCAGTTTTCTTGTAATAGGATTAGATTTTATCACCATCATCTGTAATTTTTTGAGAGGAATAGCTCCCTTCTGACTCGAGAATAAACCTTGAGATGTGAGTAATTTTCCTTTCTCACTTACTAACTTAAATTTGTGGTAAGTGTTTACAGTAAGTAATATATCTAATATCCATGAGAATAATAATACTAGTAATACTCCTGCTATAGCATAAAGAATCATCGAAAAAATATCAAGCTGTTTGATATACTCCTTGTAACCAGATTCAAGTATTACTTCTAGCTCTTCTGTCCAATTGGGGTTTAACTGAGAAAACATTGAAAAAATCCAAGCTGATGCAACTAGTACAATAGGTCTAAATCTAACAGCTCCATACTTGATTGTATCCCATAGACTCATAGAGAAGATAACATTTTCTTCATCTTCTATTTGTTTAACTTCAACTTGTTCACCTTCTTCGTTTACTATAGTAGTTGAAGATTTCTCGTGTTGATGATTACGAATAATTTCTCTTATTCTTTCGCTATCTGCAATAGATACGCTATCTAGGTTGCCTTCAGTAGTAGCATCACCAGCAGTTTCCAATTGCACTTTTGCAATCCGCATAAGCTTATGGAGGAAATTCTGTGTTATAGTTACGTTCTGTATTCTATCTATTTTTATATGTCTTTCTTTCTTGCTTAATACTCCTGATCTAATTACTACTTCTTGCTCGGTTATAGTATAATCGAAATAAAAATAATTTAGCAAAATTCCTGGAAGGATGAAGAATCCAAGGAATAGCGAGATGAAAATATATGCCCATTCACCAGTACTACCACTATATAAAACGAATATAATTGGCAAAGCTGCATTCGGTAACGCTACTACCAATCTGTATAGCAAAGTAAATGGATGAAGCCTTTTTTCGGATATTTGTTCAGCCATTTGGCTCATACTGCATCCTCAACAGTATATTCTTTAAGCTTATTTTGTAATTCTTGTGCATAATAATGGGGAAGACCTGGTATTATCAAATCAGCTCCTTTAGTTCCTGCTGTATATATAACCAATCGAGATAAATTAAAAAGTCTTTCAACTATATTTTGTGATATATCTATGTGTTGTATTCGACAATATGGGGCAGTAGAATCAATTTTTGTAAGGACTCCACGTTTAAGATATAATTCATCGTCACGTAATTCGAAAAACCAATTTTTATATTTTAATCGAGGCATTACTATAGTTGTGATTAATCCGATGAAAAAAACTACAAGTGGTGTAAAACCTATAAAAAAGGGCCATTTTGGTATTTCTGATAAAGCGAAATAGTCCAAACACAGTGTTATAACTATGAAGAAGAGAGTTCGCCTTATGTAATAAATAGTCCAAACTGACTTTACATCTGGATTTAATTGCATCATAATGTTGCCTTATAAATTATCTATGTAGTAAAAATTATATAAAAATTGTAAATTTGAAAATTATCTTTCATCCAAATATAAAAGCATTTCATGAGCAATCAAGAATTATATTCAGAAATAGACGTAAATGTTAACGTCGCAAAAGAACTTGGGCTTACAGAAGCAGAGTATGAAAAAATATTAGAAGTACTAGGTAGAGTACCGACATACACTGAATTAGGTGTATATTCCGTAATGTGGAGCGAACATTGCTCTTACAAAAACTCTATACTTCAACTAAAAACACTACCTCGCTCTGGTAAGAATTTGTTAGTAGAAGCCGGTGAAGAAAATGCTGGTCTAATAGACATAGGTGATGGCTATGGTATAGCTTTCAAAATTGAAAGTCATAACCACCCTTCGGCTATCGAACCATTCCAAGGTGCAGCAACAGGTGTTGGTGGTATTCTTAGAGATATTTTCTCTATGGGAGCTCGACCTATAGCAGCACTTAACTCGCTTCGTTTCGGTAAATTAGATGATGAAAGAACGAAATACTTGCTACGTGGTGTAGTCAAAGGAATTAGCCACTATGGTAATTGCTTTGGTGTTCCTACAGTTGGAGGTGAGATTTATTTCGATAATAGTTATAAAGGAAATCCACTAGTTAACGCAATGGCAGTAGGTATAGTAGAAGTTGGAAAAACTGCTTCTGCTGCGGCACAAGGTGTTGGCAATCCAGTATTTATCTTCGGGAGTAGCACTGGCCGTGATGGTATTCACGGTGCTTCGTTACTCGC
>JBFHKR010000251.1:0-2660 GCA_041595255.1 Chlorobiota bacterium | reverse complement strand
GTTGATGTAGGACTTTTCAGTAATTTGAATTTCATTAAGGATGTAGAATTATTAGGTGGAGATACTCTTCTAATAGCTACTATATTAGGTACTCGATACTCAACTGATTTTGGTTTAAGTTGGAAGAAATTTCATACTGAAATTTTAGATTCTAATTATGATACACGTAATATTATAAGAATTGACGATAATAAACTATTACTCACTGCATATAAAGAAGGTCTCTTCAAATCAATAAATAATGGTCAAGACTGGGAGAGAGTAAATACCGAATTTAAAGATATTTCAGAATCAATGTTTGTTTCTATCGAATTAAATAATGGAGTAGTATATTCATATATAAATGAAAAAGGTTTATTCTATTCTGAAGATGAAGGTGTAACTTGGAACGAATATTATGATAAAATCGATAAAACAGATTTTTATAAAGATATCTTGATATACAATGATTATTTATTGACAACTTCTCCAAATGGTGTGTTTGTTTCAAATAAGAAAAATAACAGTTATCAGAATTATGAAATAGAAAATATAAAAAATGACTCTAAAGGGTTCGTTAATGTTACTAGTTTAGAAGTACAAGGCGAATATCTACTAGTTGGAAGTTATTCTGGGATATATAAAGCCAAACTAACCGAACTTAATATTTCTGCCAAATCCTCAGTCGAATCGGAAATAGAACGCAATTACCTCTATACTTTTCCTCCATACCCAAACCCTGCAAAATCAGAGGTTAAAGTACTTATTTTTTGGGATATCAATTTGCCAATGACAACAGATGACATTAGCATATATGATATAACAGGTAAAAAAATAGATGCTGTAGGTAAAATCAGCTTGGTTAAACAGGAGAGCCATTTTGGCAATCTAATCTGGGATTGCTCCTCAGCTCAACCAAGTATATACCTAATAAACATAAAACATGGAACAGAGGAAAAAGCAGTTAAAGTTGTAGTTGAGTAGTAAATATGATTACAAAAATCCAAACAGACGTTTTCCATCAACATGCCTTACAGAAGTATGGAGTAGGAAGTTATGTATCAAAAGAAGAAATCCTAAATGAATTACAAAAGGAACTAGATGTTGATTTTGCTAGAGCCAATATATTATTACTAGTAATGGTTGGCCTTAATTATTTTAAAGAAAAGAAAGAAAAGCTATATATAGCAGGTAAATCTGGAGAATATTTTGATAATTCTTTAGTTAGGTACTGGTTAGAGAAATAAAAACTCGGAGGTTCAATGTGAATCGAGAGGAAGTAAAAGTGATATTGCAAAAGATTGAGGAAACTAATACTCTTGAACTAGAAGATGAAAATGAGATTCGGTTTTATAAAGTATATGAAGGTTTATTATTCAAAACTATTATACCTCAAAGAAGAAACTATTTTGGTTTATATAAGCTAACGGTCAAAGGGAAATCAGTTATAAACAGTGTTAAAAATCAATAAATATTAAAACAGAGAACTATAGTGAAAAAAAACATACTATCAATACTTTTAGTAACATCGATGCTATTTGTATTCTCGACATCTGAATTATACTCAGGAAGAAGAGGTTGTTCAGGAACTAAGACTTGTGCTGCTTGTAAGAGCTGTAGTGGATGTAAGCATTGTGCTAAGGAAGGTGGAACTTGTGGCGTTTGTTATACTCCGACGAAGAAAGAACCTAAAGTGAAAGCTGAATTAGATACAATAGTTAATGATACCTCTAAAGTAAAGAAGAGAAAGTAATAATGATAAAATCACTTTTATTACTAGCGTTTTTAATACTAATTTCTTGTAGTGATGATTTACCTACTAAGGATTTAGTTCTTAATGAATGTTATGAAATCAACTCTATTCAGATGGATTAGAAGGTACATATGTGAGAATAATAGCATTACTCTCTAACCCACAAGGAGATGATGATTATAATGAGAAATTTGAATTCAAAAGTTTCTTACTATCTGAAACGGACTTCTCTTCTTATTACATAATAGAAGATGAAAACATAAAATGGGAATTGGCTAAACTTAATTCAGAATCAAAACCAAGTCCTACTTTTGAGAACTGTGGGTCTGTTGTTTATACTTCAGACAAAACGGCCTAACTCATAAACTCTGGTGACAAAGTTTATCTATATGATAAAGAGACTAGATTAATCCCAACAGTTTCTTATGAACAATCGAAAGATGGTGAAAGGATATATTTCCCAAATGTTGTTATTGAGTAGGTCTAGAATTGGAAGTATTATTGAGAGGTATAGACAAAGGTGCAGAGTTTACAGTGAGTTTACCTGATTGAAAGAGAAATTTATTTATTATTTTTAACAAGAGAGATATATGAAGTATCTATTACTAATTTGTAGTGTTTTATTATTTTCGAATCAAAATTCTTATTCTGGGAAGTTTGGAGAACATAAATTCATTGGTGACAGTGCTTTCAAAAAAGCAGTAAAGTCAATGGGAATGTGCGCCACCGGCTGGCAACCAGACAAAGAAATTTCTGATATTTTCAATTACAATGGCAACTATGTATTAACAAGTTTAAAAGATTTGAATGATGGTGATTTATCTGTCTCTTATGGTGTGTTAACAGGTTTATCAGCAGATCATTCATTTTCTCCTACAAGGTTAATTGATGGTTTGTCAACACCTTATTCAAGATTAATATTATCATT
>JBFHKR010000250.1:0-2670 GCA_041595255.1 Chlorobiota bacterium | reverse complement strand
TGCTAGTCAGTTGGCTAATGGATCGTATTTCTTCAAGATTGAAATGGGACAAGAAAAAGCTATGGGTACTTTAGTTATTCAAAAATAACTTCTTATACATAGTCTAAAATACAAAGGCAGCCAATTTGGCTGCCTTTTTTTTTGCATTAATTGTGACAAATCCATAATTGGTTTGTTATTACATATACAAAGTAGAAATTTCTTTTTACTTTGTTTAATTATTGCTAAGTTATGATAATTACTAAATAAATAAGTTACAACTATTTAAAATATAATGAGGATTAAATGAGAACTGTATATACAAGATTAACGCTTGTTTTACTATTGTTACTCTCTTTTTCAATACCGAAAGACCTAAAAGCTGGTGTTGATGAGGAAGAAGTAAAACAAAAACTACCATTGATGATGGGGCAAAGTAATGTAGGTAAGGAGTATTGGTTTACAATACCACCTTGCTATGAAGAAACAACTGGTGATAATTTTATTAAAATATTAATAGCATCACCTAACAAAACACGAGTTGTAGTAGAAGTACCAGGTAATGGATTCTATAAAACTCAAGAGACTATTCCTAATGGAGTTATCGAGTTCGCAGTTAAACCAGTAGAAGGTCAAGCTGTATTACACCAAGCAAGAACTAATATGACTCCTCCTGCGAAAATATACAAAGGTGCTGGTATCCATGTGATTGCAGATGACCCGATTGTAGTTTATGTAGTAGTAAAATACCGTGCAACATCTGATGGTTTTCTAGCTATTCCGGTTTCAGCTTTTGGAACAAAATACATAAATATGGTTTATCAAGAACCAAACTTCAAGCTTTATTACAATTATAGTGGACTAGCGTCACCTTTTACTGGTGTAACTGCCGCTTATGATAATACTAAAGTGAATTTCACAATGGGTGGTGGTCCTAATGGTAATGATGCCGTTGAAATGGATGGTGGTCAATTAATCAGAACAGGACAATCAACTTCTGTAACAATGATGCGTGGTGATGTCTGGTTACTAGGTATCAAAGATGTAGAGCAAGATTTATCAGGAAGTATATTCGAAGCAAATAAACCATTTAGTATAGTTTCTGGTGTGCACTGTGCAAACTTCCCTGTAGGTAATTTCTGGTGTGATTATACAGTTGAAATGGAACTCCCAACTTATACTTGGGGTAAACAATACTACGTAGTACCAATGGCAAAGCGTGGTTTTAATGGTATAATAAGGGTATATGCTTCTGAAGATAACACTGAAGTATATAAAGATGGTGCTTACATAGGAACAATTAAAAAAGGTGGTGGAGATACTTGGGGTAAGGCTTACTTAGAAACTAGGCTGTGGCCAATGTATGTGGATGTTGGACCTGTTCAAGTACAGAATCCTCCTAAGATAGCTACCATTCACGCTGACAAGCCTATTCAAGTCATGTACTATAATACTGGTACTCAGGAAGATGGAATTGGAGGTCAGAGTGATCCATTCCAAATGATACAAACTCCAATAGAACAGTTCCAAACGGAAATGTACTTTGCTTCTCCTAATGCACTAGGTGGTGGAGATGTTTTTACAGAGAACTATATAAATCTAGTATTTGAACTTCATCAAGACTATATGCCTGAGGACTTAGAATTTGCGGAATTCTCTTCAAATGGTAGAGAACCACAATGGACTCCAATCTCCCAACTATTTGGTGGTGGGTTCAAAGAATTCGTAATTCCGTATAAAGGAAAAAGATTTGCGACTACGACAATTACTTTAGGAACTGAAGGGGTTTATGGTATTAGGTCAGATTCGACTAGATTCGCATCATATTCTTATGGTTATGCTCCTTACGAATCATACGGTTTTCCGACTTCTGCTGCACTAAAGGATTTGACAAAACCTGATACGAACGCTCCTATACCTACTTACATCCAATCTTGCGATGGTGATGTAAAAAAAGATATGGGAACTGTGACAGATATGCCTAATGATGATGCAGTTCGTTCTAATATGGCTGATTTGTACCTAGTTAAAGAGTTAAGTGAGAATTATGCATTTGATTGGAGATCTAAATCTGGTGAGTTCATTCCAGGTCAAATTAGAACTCTTTCTTGGTGGTTGACAGTAATCGATAAGAAAAAATACGCGAAAGCTGTTATCTACTTCACTGATAGAGCTGGTAATGACACAACTATAACTATAGAATACAACCCACCTGAATATGAAGTAACTGGCGATTTGCACTATGGTACTCTAGCTGAGACAGGTGAACCAGTTATAATGAAAGATACAATCAGAAATCTATCAAAGACTTCTCCGATTTATATAACTAGAGTTGAGTTACAAAACAAAAATCAAGGTTTCAGTATTGACTCATACGAGCCGGCTGGATGGACACCTCCTATGGCTATTGCTCCTGGACAAGAGGTCGTAGTTAATATTAAATTTGACCCTGTTGTTGCTTTTGCTGGTGGTAAAAGACCAGTTTATAAAGACTCATTAGGTGTTGGATATGGAGACAAGGATTTTGTAGAGTGTGGGTTCGCGTTTGAGACACTACAAGATGCATATCTTGGCGCTCCTGTAATCGTTGTTGGTGATTGGGACTTTGGTTCTCTTAATATTGCTACTGCTGGTACAGTAAGCAAAGCTATTCAGATAAGAAATGATGGTGATAAAGCACTTAACATTACT
>JBFHKR010000249.1:0-2683 GCA_041595255.1 Chlorobiota bacterium | reverse complement strand
GCTTCAACTAATGGGAAGACTTTTGTAGATGGTACATATTCAGATTATTGGATTTCAGTTATTGATACTGGTTTTAATATTAAAAAAGAATTTACATGGAACGGAACAGATGTTGATAGGTTAGAAGAGGAAGTTTATTATTTAACATCAGATGATGAAGGACTTATCATAGGACTGGGAGAACATGATATAATAAATAGAGATAATAACAAAACGTACTTCTTTAAGATGAGTAGGGATTTGGTTACAGATGTTAATCAACCAACTACAACTTTTAATTTCTCTCTATATCCTAACCCTACAAGTAATTTTATAAATATTAAAACTTTGGGGTTACCATATAACTTAGAGTTATATAATTATTCGGGTAGAAAAGTAATCGAGAAAATTGGAATATTAGAGATAGATTATAATTTAGATGTAAGTGAATTCCCACAAGGGCTTTATACTTTGAAAGTCTATAATAAAGGTATAATTCAATCTAAAAACTTAATAATCAAAAAATAAAACAAAAGGAGCTTCGGCTCCTTTTTTATTTATAATCTCCACCTACATCACCGAGCTGGCATCAACGTTTATGTTTATTCTCAAATCGCCATGACCACTTAACTTAGTATAAAACTCAACGCAACCCCACACATATTTGCGCATTACTTTACCCGTTGGGTCTAGTAGTTTGCTGTTTTTTATCACTATTATCTTTCTGTACTTCTTGCGTACTTTCTTGATAACTGGGTCTGTCGGTGGTAGTAAATCTAGCTCTGCTTTATCTTTGGGAAACGTCTTATATAGTTCCATTGCTTGTCTTTCTAGCTGTGCATAGTCCGATGATATCATCTCTATAACCACTAATCGAGAGAATGGGGGATAGCTCAGATCTTCTCTGTGCTGCAACTCCTCGCCGAGAAAATCCAGATTTAACATCTGTTTGATTGATTTGATTGCGTAGTTATCCGGTACAGTTGTTTGCAGTATTACTTTACTCTCGGAGTTCTTGCTTCTACCTGCTCTTCCAGCTACCTGATTTATTAGTTGGTACGTCTTTTCTGCTGCTCTTATATCGCTCATGAATAAATCTACATCTGCATTCAATATACCCACCAACCCGATTGTAGAAAAATCCAATCCCTTGGCTATCATCTGCGTACCGACTAGTATATCTATCCCACCATCGGTGAACTTCTGCAGTATTTGCCTTTGCTTATTCTTGTTAGTCACAGTATCCGAATCATATCGTACTACGGTTATTTTATCACCCAATATCTCATTTATCTCATCTTCCACTTGCTGAGTGCCGAGCCCGATTTTTATTACATCATCAGCTCCGCAACCTTTGCAATGCTCTGTGTACTCTTCTTTATGACCACAGTAATGGCATATCATCACGTTACTATGGCTGTGGTAAGTCATTGCTATATCACAATCTTCGCATTGGGGTATATGGGCACAGCTCTGACATTGGACGAAGCTAGAATGCCCACGCCTATTTTGGAAGAGCATAACTTTTCTTCCTTCTGCAAGTGTAGATTTTATCTGCTCTATTAGCCCATAAGAGAACGAGCCGTGCATTCCACCAGATTTACGTGCATTGAGTAAGTCAACTAATTCAATAGTTGGTAGCTTGTGCGAATCAGCTCTTTCAATCATTTGGAAATAACCGTACTTACCTTGCTTGGCATTATAGTAAGTTTCCAGGGAGGGAGTCGCTGACCCAAAAATCACAGGACAATCTAATATATGTCCTCTTACTGTTGCCAAATCCCGTGCATTGTAACGAGGAGCGGGTGAATCTTGCTTGTAACTCTGGTCGTGTTCCTCATCTACTATTATCAGCCCTATGTTTTTCATAGGGGAGAAGATAGTCGAGCGTGGGCCTATTACTATATCATATTCGCCGTTGGCTATCTGTTGCCAAAGTTCATAGCGTTCATTCTTGTTCAATTTACTGTGTATGGTACACACTCGCCCAGGAAATGAAAGCTTGAATCTATCCGTCAGCTGTGGGGTTAGTGAAATTTCTGGCAAAAGCATTACTACTTGCTTTCCTGCACTAATTACATCTCTGATTAAGTGCATATATATCAGAGTTTTCCCACTACCTGTTATTCCGTGGATTAGTATGTTTTTCTTTCCAGTTGATATTTCATTTCTAATATCTACAAGTACTTGCTTCTGAAAATCAGCAAGTTCTAAATCTAATTCTACTTTCGTACTTAGCTCTGATAATTCTTCTGTTACTCTACTGACTTCCATCTCAACTTTTTCTATTAAACCTTTCTTTTCCAGTGCCGTAATAGCTGCTGCCGAAATATTATAATCATTGATTAAAGCTTGATGTAAAATTGGTTGTTCTGTTTCTAAGTAATGACTACAAATAGAATCAAATGCTTCCATCTGCTTTGCTGAGCGAGAAAGGTACTCTTTACCTATTCTGTGTATATATTTGTCGTCTATTCCATCAGTTTTAGTAGGTTTGACAGCTACCATCATCTTCGGTTTGTGTTCTTCCTTCATCTCATAACTAATCTCTATATAGCCTGAGTCTCGGAACTCTAGGTATTGCTTATAGCTATATGTAAAACCGTACTTATTCTTCAGTGTACTAAGAGCTATATAATCATCAGCATCGGTCAACAAATTGATTAGTTCTTCTCTTTTTTTCGAACTCTGTTTAAACTTTGTT
>JBFHKR010000248.1:0-2690 GCA_041595255.1 Chlorobiota bacterium | reverse complement strand
TGAACTACTCCGCTGGTTACTATAAGCAAGACGAGTACAATCTATATAGTGGAACAAACGAGAAATTTTACAATGAAGTAGGGTTCAACATTACTAAAATACCTACATTTATCAGTCCACTTATCCAACTAGAAGCTGGCTTCCGTTGGGGTATAGGAGAGTTAGGTAATGGAAACTTCGGATTTGGTATAAATGTATCTTCGCCATTGTTTAATTAGTGTGATGATTTTCTGAATCACTGATTAAACTGATTTATGGATTACACGGATTATTTACTTTTAATAGAAATATTAAGGACGTATTGAATAAGTCTCCAAATCCTCTGAAACCACGTCACTCTGAACGGAGTGAAGAGTCTAGGAGAAATAAGCATAGGTATATAAGACCATATAGACCGCAAACAAATGGTAAAATAGAACGGTTCTGGAGAACAATTGAAGACGATCAGTTAAGAGAAACTTACTTTGAATCAAAAGAACATTTGCAAGAAGAGATACTTCAATACATAAACTATTACAATGAAGAAAGAGCTCACCAAGGTTTAAATGGTCAAGCTCCTAATATATTTAATTAAAACTATCCACGAATTACCTAACCTTTACAAGAGTGACGTATTTCATCCATCAACCCAGAATTAAACTTCAATTTTTCAATCACCGACTATTGATGACGGCTAATTAGTTCATATTATTCGACTTGAAGATATTAGAATATTAACCTAATGGACTTACAACACCTCCGAATATAATTTTATTTTCTTTAGTATAAAATTTGAAACTAATTACATCTTGTTCGACTTCACCTTTCTTATATATGTAGTGTAAATAAAATACACTATCATAAATCCCTGTCATCTTCTGTACTTCAAAATTATCATACACATAATTTTTGCAATTTATGTAAGTAATAACAGTTGTAAATGCTATTAATCTCCACTCTTCATTTTTAAATTGATTAACTATACTATTACAGTCAATTGTTTCATCATCAATCATAATTTCAATCATCCTAGGTGGAGTTTCAATTATTCTTTCTATAAGATCAATCATTGGTTCCGCACTAATTTCCTTTTCTTTTTCAGTTGCATTTACTGTAGAATAAAAGAATATAAATATGGAAACTAATAAAAGTTTAAAATTCATTTTTAAACACCTGTTTAGTTATTCTAAAATTTGAGCGTAAGGATGAACTGGAAGAATTATCAAGACACTTTGATAGTCTTCTTTGTATTAAATAGACTCTTCATTCCAATTCGTTTCATTCAGAGTGACGTATTTCATCCACCCTCATTCTATATACACACCATTCCCAAGGTATAGAAATCTACCTGACTTGTTTTCAATTTTAATAATTGGTCTTATTATTCTAGTAGAATTAATATCTGATTGATTCAATCCATCTGAATCTATAGTAAAATCAACATTTATACTTTCATCAAAGTAGTGAGTGATAACTGCATTACGATTAATCAATAACTGGTAGCCGTATATTTCAGCACCTTTTTTAACTTTGACACTAAAACCTATTATTTTACTTCCATCTGTAATCCTAAATGCAGTATCTAAAGGTGACTCATTTATCATACTTAGTGTAGGGTCGCCCATCAGAGCTATATGCACTCCCCCATTGTAAACTACGGACGGATATATATATTCGGAGCGGTTGTTCTGTGTGCTGAGTAATGCCTGACCGAAAGTCTCGCCCAATCCCAATTTGAAGTATGTCCAGAAAGGTCGAGTCGCCCAAATTGAGGTAAGTGCCATTGGTTTAGAAGCTATGATAGAGCGAAGAAGATTACTCTCCGAATCCCAATCTACATTATACGAACCGAATATCATATTATGTATTCCTTTGTATCCTTTCTCTGCTATCTCACCAGAGTATATTGCGTCCGAGATATTGTCTATGCCGCCATTTGCGTTAGCATATACCATATCATAAGAGTTTTTAATTATCTCTTCCCTTATTCTCATTTCTACTACATTGTCTCTACCGTATAGTGAAGTTAGATTATTCCATCCATCGGCAGCATAACCCGCTTGACGTGAATCAAATCCATCATAGAGTATAGCATCATTATCTGCTTTCATCATTCCACTTCGATAGTCTATGTCCTTTTGCAAGTAGTTAATTATCATTTCGACTTCGCTTTCTTCGAAAAAAGGTAAATCAAAGAAATCAACTCTACCAACAGCTAACTCCGCTCTATTTGGAATATACGAATCATCCCATTTGCCGTCGTTTATATAATTATGTTGTCTAGGGAATGCAGATTTGTCATTGCTAACCTTATTATCTGTCCAATCTCTAGTGTCCAAATCACCATAGAATACATCGGCTGGATAAGCTCCCTTGTGAGGTAATGGGTTATCGTCACCGTGTCCGTCTGGAGCAGTATTACCAGAGTAAGGAACTGCAACTCTACCTAATATTAGTATTGCTGTCATATTCGGAGTTTGCTCATACACAGCTTTTATCATTTCTTTATTACTCAGAACAGCTTTGGCATTAAAATCCTCTACTCTAGGGACATATTTGACTATAGAACGCCAGCCCTGTTTTTCGATTTCTTTTCTATACATTTCTAGTTTTGATGCAATTGGAAAAGCAAGAGTATTATCTACTAATATTAACAAAGTCCTCCAATCTTCACTTACTAGGTTCGCATCCCAAGCTAATGCTTTGTAAGC
>JBFHKR010000247.1:0-2722 GCA_041595255.1 Chlorobiota bacterium | reverse complement strand
TGTTTCAAAATTACTTGGATTTTCTATAAGGATAACTCTTGTTAAAGAGTCCCCAGAGCATAATGTCCCGAAATCTAATTCAGTAACTGAAAACTTAATATTTTTAGATCTTACAACAAAACACAGAGGAATAATTACTGTAGAATCCTGATCACCGTCGTGTTCAAATTGAACATCTATTTTGAATGTACCTTCTGCAACTGGTGTGAAGTCAACAAATATTTCTTCATCTTCACCTGCCGCTATATTGAAAGGAAAATTATTAGTTATATTATAAAGATTGCTATTACCACCTATGTACTTATACCCCGTAACAGTAATATCGCTGTCTCCAGGGTTTTCGAGTATTATAGATGTTTGATAAATGCTTCCTTCTTTGTAGAATAATGTGTCACAACCACTAGGACCATATCCACTTAAATATTTCAATAATCCTGTACCTGATAACCCACTAGGATATGCTCCATCAGCAATATGTACTATAGCACTACTGAATATTCTGCCTCTTTCAGTGGGATTAAATCTAATACAAATCTCTAGAGTACTGTCAGGTGGTATATTTACTCTCCCATTTGGTCGGACTACTTCGTAGCTACCAGGTGGTGAGATTGAAATAGAGTCAATGTAAGTAGTATCTGTTCCATTGTTTCGTATTGCATCAAAACATATTGTGGTATCAGTACCAACAAAAATATCTCCAAATTCTTGTGAATTAGTAACTATTTCAATTGAAGATTTAATACCTGTACCAGTAAGTTTAACTGTATTCGTGACGTAGCCAATATCAAATAATATCGTGCCACTTCTATTACCTTCACCAGAAGGTCTAAACCAAGCATTTATTCTTCGAGATTGACCAGGTTGTAAAACAAAATCAGATGTATCGCCTGTGAAGAAAAATTCTCCTGGGTTACTCATTCTAAAACCATCTATAGCTACAGGTAAAAGCCAACTATTTGTAATTGTGATTGGAATACTGTCAGATATTCGACCGACTTCCTCTGGGCTGAATGTTGCGTCATTGGCAGATAATGGTTGATAAACTTCAACCCCGTTCATAGCATCATCTGAATTATTTTTTCCACCGAACACCAATGCTAAGTTATTACCATCTATTACTACTTCACGATTAGATCCCGATTCAACTAAGTTTCCTAGTTGCGCCCAAAAACCTGTGGGTGAAGATGTAGTAGGTAGAGTATAATACTCAGTTTCTCTTATAGTACCAGATGTATTATTCCCACCAACTATCAAATATGAACGAGATGAATCAGTAATACCACCTATAAAGGTAACATCTGACTCTGCTCTAGGTAAAATCATATTTGCTGTATATTTCCAACCAGATTTTACATCATACCACTCGCAGGTATTATGGACATCACCGCTTAAGTTATAACCACCTATAACCCTAGCAATACCACCGATATCAACGAAACTAGCTCCCAAATATCTGTATTCTCGAGGAGCAAAGGCATGGGAACTCCAATCATTATTTTCGAAAAGTTCTGTTGTTGTTGTAGTTCCTTCTTCGCCCCCTGCTGTTATTACTAAATCATCACTATTCGCATCTAAGATAGTACCTAGAAAGTGTCCCGCCCTTTCTTTTCCCATATTAGGTAATGAGAACAGTCTGTTCGTTGAAATTTCTATGTATTCTGAGGATGAAACCTTAGAACCACTTCTAAGCTGACCTCCATTCTGTTGAATTCCACCGTTAATTATTACTCTGTCAGATTTATCCCAGGTAGCTTTGCAATCACCTCTACCGATATCCATATCATCTAGACTGATCCAATTAATATTAATCTGTCCGTTTTGATACTTTACTCTTTCTACTGACTTAACTGAGGCGTAGTTTCCAGAGCTACCAGAATACCCACCAATCACAAAAATACTCGCACCGTTATTTTCAGGTATCATTACAAGTGAATGATATGCTCTTGAAGATGACATAGAAGTTACTTTTCTGTATTCACCAGTTTTATAGTTGAATATATAAGAAGAGTTTACGGCATTACCTGAAGAGTTAATTCCACCACTTATCAATATGTTCCCATCAGGAAGAAGTATAGAACTGTGCCCGTGTAGAGCTTCAGGGAATGCAGGTAATGAGCGCCATTCGGGGATTGTAGTTTGGCTATAATTCGTATGAATCATAAATAGACAAGTGATAAAAAATATTATTATTTTATTCATATTATGACACTTAAGCGAATTTTTAATAGTTAGTTCTCCTAAAATAACAATACTTTCCAATTTTTAAAATAATATTTGAAAAAATATTAAAATTACACTCTAGTATACTTTAAGTGGATATTAAATATGCTTTTAGAATATATATTTTTATAAGAACTGATTATGGTGAGAATCGTGCAATGGAAGTACAGAATGAATAGTATCTATTTAAATTTATTGGTTTACTTCTGATTGAATTTGTTTATTTACTTCCAATCCTTATATCAGCAATGTATTTCTATTTATTAATATTTGATGGTTATAGAGATATAAATTTTATATTTTCCGAATCATTTTTCAATGAATTTTGATTAAACATAAAAAAAACATCTTAATATTAATTAAGATGTTTTAAAAAAAGGGGGTACTGAAAGCTTGGACAAGGTGCGATTCATAAGGTGCGATTTCCCACTACCCGGGCCACCAACCAGCATCATACCACGGGTTTCACCAGTTTTTGTGAACCGCTTGGCAACAGGCGTCA
>JBFHKR010000246.1:0-2734 GCA_041595255.1 Chlorobiota bacterium | reverse complement strand
GAATCACTAAGGTTTTATGTTTCGAACATAGAGCTTCTTAATGAAAAAGAGACTGTACTTTCATTAAAAGATAATTACTACCTTATAGATTTGGAGTATCCTGAAAGTTTAAAAATTGAGCTAGCAACTAAGAATAATATTAGTTTTAATTCCATAAGATTTGGGATAGGAATAGACAGTATAACTAATTCGAAAGGAGTGATGGGAGGGGATTTAGATCCTACCAAAGGTATGTATTGGACTTGGCAAAGTGGTTATATAAACTTCAAATTAGAAGGTGTTTCGGATAAATGTAATACGAGAAAGAATCAATTCCAATATCATCTAGGTGGGTATCAAGAACCTCTAAACCTGTATCAAGAAATTAGTTTAGATTTACCTGCGAATGTTCAAAATATATTAATAGACGTTGATATATCTACATTACTTAATAAACTAGATTTATCAACTACAAATCAGATGATGAGTCCGAGTTACGAAGCTCTAGAAATAGCCAATTTTCTTCCTAAAATCTTCATTCTTAATAATTGAAATTCAAGTTTATTATATCGCTAAGTTGTATAGTATTATTATCAGCATTTTCTAATTATTTAGATCTGGCTTATCCTGATTATTTTCCTGAACCTGAGTATAATTTTGAGGAAAATACACTTCGAGAAAATACTATCCAACTAGGTAGAATACTTTTCTATGACCCGATATTATCAAAGGACAGCTCTATTTCTTGCGCCTCTTGCCACTCCCCATACAATGCTTTTGCTCATACTGACCATGATTTAAGTCACGGTATAAATGATAGTATAGGCACTCGGAATGCCCCTGCCTTGTTCAACTTAGCTTGGGGTAAATCGTTTATGTGGGATGGGGCAATTCATAATCTAGACGTTCAAGCATTAGCCCCAATAAGTCACCCTGGTGAGATGGGTGAAGATATAAAAAACGTAGTTATAAAACTCCAAAACACTCAGCGATATCCAAGTCTTTTCGAAGCTGCTTTTGGTGATAAAAAAATAACTGGTGAGCATCTACTAAAAGCTATTTCTCAGTTTCAGCTCACTCTAGTTTCTGCCAATTCTAAATATGATAGTGTCAGAAGAAATGAATCCACTTATACTCTCCAAGAACAGAATGGGTATGAGATATACAAGTCTAATTGCAGTGGTTGTCACACCGAGCCACTATTCACTAATAATAATTTTGAAAGAAACGGATTAGAAATAGACACAACTTTGAATGATTACGGAAGGATGATGATAAATAATAACAGCAAAGACAGTGCTTTTTTCAAAGTTCCTTCACTGAGAAATCTGAGCTACACTTACCCATATATGCACGACGGGAGATACAGAAAACTTAAAGATGTGCTCAAACATTACACTAGTAACCCCAGTTTGAGTAGAGGCAAGGAAATAAAATTATCTTCGAATGAAAAAGCAGATTTGATTGCATTTCTACTAACATTGAACGATAGAGAGTTTGTGTTTAACCCGAAACATCAGTTTCCTAGAGAATAGGAAGGCAGCTCCTCAGGGTTAGAATATTAGTAGCCTCGATAGTTTGAAGACCCAAACAACTCCGTTAGGAGTTATCCCAACAACTCTAACTCCAATAATAGCACCGATTTGCATAATCGCCAAACCTACTGTTTAGCAGTATGTTTAGCAATTTGCTTAAACTTTAAGTGTTTCTAATAGTATATTTTTGATATATGCTGTTTTCTAATACCTAATATAGAACAGTTTTTTTTTAATGACAAAATATAAACATAATTAGTTTATCTTTATTATTTTAGGTTTCAGGTGAAGAAATATTGTAAAAAAAATGAATAATCATATTGAACATAATGTACATGAATTAATAGATAAAGCATCTGATGTTTTCTATAATAAACATGGATACGAAGCAGATATCGTTTATATAAACAAGTGGCAATATTTACAGCTTCTTCGAGAAAAAGAAGATCTAAGAAAATCTATGGGTAGAATGGCTAAGAATCTGACAAATAGAAGTGTACTCGGATTTGAAGTACGATTACATTGGAGAAAGAGGATAATATTAAAGGAGTATAAGAAATAAAAAAATCCCCGTCCATTGCTAAACGAGGATTTTACTTGATAGACGGTATTTGTATTAAATATCAAGCGGTGTTAATATATCTCCCACTCTTTCACAATACATTCTCTGGCTGTATACTTCTAGTTGCCTTCACTGAGTTCTACATTCATGATATAAGCACCAGATGGTTGGTTAGAAAGGTCAAAATCAAACATCAGTCATGTTTGTTGTATTTTGACAAAATTTATTTTTCCAAGTACTCTTTTGGATACTATTATTGAACTCAATTTATCAGTACATGAGAGAGATGTCGTATTTAGCTAAGCAATTAAAATTTGATAACTATCTTCAATATAGTCATCCCCTAACCCTTGCGTCTTATTATTCTTCTCACCCTCGGGAGCAAGACCAGATGGGTCTCTGAACATAACTGGGTTGTTGTAGCTATTGTGATAAAATCATTTATTCATCAAGAACTGATGGATCCATACCTTCACAAATACCTATATCAACTAGAAATATTTCATCTTCAATATATTCATATGAATACTTTATACTATTTCCGCAACTTCCTCCAAAAATACGATAGCATATATCATAAAATAAACTAGTGTGTTTTTTATATAAAAAGTCAATAGCAATAATACTATCTTTATATTCTATATTCCCAAACTCAATT
>JBFHKR010000245.1:0-2752 GCA_041595255.1 Chlorobiota bacterium | reverse complement strand
TATTACCATATCACCGAATTTATGGAAAATATTATCTTCACCATCAACACCAGCCCCTCCAAAATAACTTGACCAGCTTATTTTTTTATCTCTATCAATTTTCATCAAATAATTGTCAATTTTCCCAAAATTATACTGATAGTAAGAATTCTTATTTGTCACCAAATCATTACTTGTTGTATAAATATGAGTAATAAGATTTCCTTGTGAATCATATTTAATCGTTACAGGATAATCTTGACCACTACCGCCAAATAAACTGGACCAATTAAGAGAACCATCAATATTAAATATGCTTATAAAAATATCGAATTGATTCTGTCCGCCATATTTAGATGGTTGCAGTGTAGTACCCTTAATAGGATAGTTTTTACTCTCTGTAAATCCACTAATAGCTACTTGATTATCGGTTTCAGAAAAAGACACACTAAACCCATAATCTGAATTTTCGCCACCTATCAAAGAACAATAAAGGAGTTCTCCATTTTTAGATACTTTCAGTATGTAAGAATCATAATTGCCATCTAAATTAGATTTCATTGCATTTGGAGTTGTTCTAAAATTATTACTATTTGTTCTACCAGTTACCCATAAATTATCATCAGAATCTATTGCCATTCCTGCTGCTGGGTCATAGCCCTCACCACCATAATATGTGGAATATAGCATTTGCCCGTTTAGTGAAAATTTGGAAAGGATAATATCGCCAGAACCTCCTAAGTAATTTTTAGAAATAGCATTACTAGTTGTTGGATAATTATTAGATAGAGTTTCACCAACTATCCATAATGCATCTTCTGTAATACCAATTTTATGGACAATATCTCTATTATTTCCTCCTAAAAAAGTACTCCATACAACCGACATATTTTTATCATACTTTGTAATAAAAATATCAATGTCACCCCCATGTGACTTCTGGAATGCGTCATTAGTAGTTGGGTAATCTATACTTTTAGTATAACCCACAACATAGATATCCCCATTTTTATCAGATTCTATATTCTTTATTTCATCATCATTATTACCACCTAAATAACTAGACCATAACAACTCAAATTCATTAGAATATGTTGTTGAATATGAAAGAATTGAAATTAGTAGTATTATTATTTTCATTTCGGGCCTCTATTCGAATTCATTTATTGCAAATTTAAATAAATATAAATTTCCTTAGCCTTTTTGTCCTAATTTTTTTTCTAAAAATGCGATACAACTTGACTACGATTATGTACCGGCTTCAATATTTGTCAAAATGCTTGAAAATATTTTTAATGATAAATCATTAAAAAAATATAGATCATCAGATATCGTTATACCTATTGTAGCTATAGGCCACGTTAAAGATATGCACAACACAGACAATGTCAAAGGTATTTTAGAGGGTATTGATAAAAAGTTGAAAGATAAAGTGGTATATTTGAAATTATCTGAAGCAGTAGAATCTGCAAAATTAAATTTAATATAAAATTTAGGAAAATATTTAATGAACAAAACTCAAATTAAAGAATTAATAGTTGAAGCATTAAATGATTTATTAGAATCAAAAGATGTAAATATAACAGTGGATGGAACAACTGCTCTTATGGGGGCTGGCTCTATAATTGATTCGTTAGATTTAGTTACACTAGTTGTAGATATAGAGAGTAGATTGTTAGATGAGGACATTGAAGTTTCTTTAATTTCTGAAAAAGCGATGTCTCAAAAATCAAGTCCCTTTTTAAGTGTTGATCATTTGAACGATTTTATCTCAACACTAATCAATTAAAAGAAATTTATTATGTCAAAAGTATTAATTATAACTGGATCACGCAAAGGTATAGGTCGTTATTTAAGTGAATATTATTTAGCAAAAGGTTTAATAGTATGTGGGTTCTCAAGAGGTGAATCAGACTTAACACATGAAAATTATCATCATTACGCTGTTGATGTAGCGGATGAAATAAACGTAATCAAATCTATTAAATCAATTAAGAAGCAGTTTGGAAAGATTGATTATTTGCTAAATAATGCAGGTATTGCTTCTATGAACCCTGTGCTATTAACTCCTGTTTCTACAGTAGATAATATAATGAGAACAAATTTTTTAGGTACTTTTATCTTTTCTCGTGAAGTCAGTAAAATAATGATAAGTAAAAGATTTGGAAGAATTGTTAATTTCTCGTCCGTAGCTGTACCATTGGATTTAGAAGGTGAGTCAATATATGTTGCTTCAAAAGCTGCAATAGAATCATTTACAAATATCTTAGCAAAAGAGTTAGGTCCATTAGGAATCACTTGTAATTCTCTAGGTTCTTCTCCAATTAAAACAGATTTAATTAAAAATGTTCCGAAAGATAAAATGGATGCTTTGATTTCGTTACAAGCAATTCCCGAATTTTCAAATTTGGAAGATATCTCTAATATTACTGATTTCTTTTTACAAGATAGTAGTAAAATGATTACTGGTCAGACTATTTATTTAGCTGGAGTTAATTAGTGTATATAGATTTCCTTTTAAAAGTATTCAAAGATAATTCTGATGATATTGCTTTAGTTTTCAAAGAAAAGGAATATAGTTATAAATGGGTACTTGAAAGATTCGAGTATTATAAAAAAGAGATTCAATTAAATGGAATTCAGACAGGTGACATTGTTTCTATTCGGTCAGAATACAAACCTGAATCAATTGCATTAATGCTCGCCCTAATAGATAATGGTAATTGTTTAGTTCCAATATCTCTTGAAGTGATCAACATAGATGATTATTATG
>JBFHKR010000244.1:0-2771 GCA_041595255.1 Chlorobiota bacterium | reverse complement strand
TAATCTTTATAAGGGATTGTTTCAAGTATGTGATTGATAACCTCTAACCTTGCTTTTGGCTTGTTATTAGCATCTACAATCTTCCAAGGTGCATGTTCTGTATTAGTTACTTCGAACATTTTTTTCTTATATGTAGTATATTCATCCCAAAGTTTACGCGAATTTTCATCTACTTCGGTTAGTTTCCATCTTTTTGATGGGTTCTTTCTTATATCTTCAAACCTTCTACCTTGTTCTTCTTTCGTTATCGAGAAGTATAATTTTATCAAATAAGTATCTGATTCGACTAACATTTTTTCGAATTCGTTAACTTGTCCCATAAAAATCTTATATTCTTTATCGGTACAGAAACCATTTACTGGCTCCACTACTGCTCTATTATACCAGCTTCTGTCGAATAGTACCATCTCACCTGGTTTAGGCAATTTATTAATGTATCTTTGGAAAAACCATTGTTTTCTTTCGTCTTCAGTTGGTATATTCAAGGCAACTATTCTGAAATGTCTTGGGTTTATATGCTCTGTTACTCTTCTAATAGCTCCACCTTTACCTGCCGCATCACGACCCTCGAAAAGTATGACTATTTTTTGATCATTGTTTATTACCCAATTTTGTAATTTTATTATCTCTTCTTGCCTCTCTTTAAAAGCAACAGCATATCTTACTTCTTCGAGTGATTTTTCTAAGTTAATTTTCTTTCTTCTAAAAAGAGACATCAAACCCACTTTTGAGTTCAATAATTCTACATCTTCATCTGTTAAATCTATTTTACTCATTTTTTACCTCTCCTACACATCTAATTGTATTACACTTCTGTTAAACCGCATCACTACATTTGGGTCTGGTAACAATGATATACCCGAATTACCTTTACCTTCATAATCGAATTGAGATAGTATATATCTCATACTTTCAAGACGTGCTTGCTTTTTATCATTTGCCTTCACTATTATCCATGGGCTGAAATTAGTATGTGTTTTACTAAACATCTGCTCTTTGTAATGAGTGTAGTCATCCCATAGCTCTTGTCCTTTCATATCTACAGGACTAAACTTCCAATGCTTTAATGGGTCGCTCAGACGTGCATCAAATCTCTCTGCTTGCACTCCTTTAGATATAGAAAACCAAAATTTTATTATCTTATGATTATCTTCATATAGCAAATGTTCAAATTCGGGAACTTGCATCATAAATTTATTATATTGCTCTTTACTACAGAACCCCATCACTGGTTCGACTACGGCTCTATTATACCAACTACGATCAAAGAAAACAACTTCACCAGGATTAGGTAGTACTTTGATATACCTTCGGAAATACCACTGACCTTGCTCTACCTCAGTAGGTTTTGTGAGTGCAACTACACGCGATGTTCTAGGATTCAAATGCTCTTTGAATCTCTTAATAGAACCACCTTTACCCGAAGCATCTCTACCTTCGAATAATATAGCTACTCGCATCTTATTTTTAGCTATCCACTTTTGTAAATCTACGAATTCAGATTGCAGTTTTGCTAATGTTGCCTCATATTTCAGTTTGTTCAATGTTTTTGAAATGGGGATACCATTTTCATTTGCTATATTCTTTAGGTCTCGTCTTCTATTTGCCTGAAGCAGTTGTTCTTTGGTAAATTTCATAATTAGGTAAATTAGTTATTTATATTCTATAACAAATATACAAAATATAGCTGTCTTTTTTCTGTTAATTTTTAGTAAAGAATCACAACTTTAAAATAATAGACAATCTGTATCTTCTTCTTCAGAAAAAATGAAAATATTAGCCATTTCTGGAAGTACGAAACCCAACTCTACTAGCCATCAAATCTTAAACCAAATAAAAGCAAATTACTCTAAAGTAATAGAATTGGATATATTTGAAGGTATAGATAAACTACCTCACTTCAATCCTAGTATTACTGATGAAAATACCCCAAAAGAAGTAATAGAATTTCGAAGTAAAATAGATTATGCAGATGGCGTTATATTATGTACTCCCGAATATGTATTCAGTATTCCTGGGAGTTTGAAAAATGCTATAGAATGGTGCGTATCAACAACGGTTTTCTCACATAAACCAGTTGCTATGATTATAGCAGCTGCATCTGGTGAGAAGGCTTATGAGTCGCTGAGCTTAATAATGACAACAATTGAGACAGTACTCCCCGAAGAATCAAAGCTATTAATACAAGGCGCCAAAGGGAAAGTTAACACTAACGGAGAAATCACGGATAGCAATATGCTAGAGCAAATTGAAACAGTTGTTCAGTCTCTAATAGCTACTATCAAAGACGAAGATAAACGACCTACTAAATTGAGATAGAATTAATGGGTTTACGGCTTATCGAACTTAGGAAATTCCCCTTTTCTCGAAAAGGGGTGGCAGACGCACGCAGTGTGTCTGACGGGGTATTTACATATTCACATAATTTGTAACTATCTGATTATTTAAACTAATTTTTTATATTTTTTTTAACTCAATTCGACATTTTATATTCTTCTAACACCCCGTCTCACGCCTTTGGCGTGATCCACCCCTCTTTCGATACGCTTAAAGAGGGGAATATTCTACAATTGCCGTTCTTACGTTTCTTTTCCTTTTTCTTTTTAATTTAATAAATCCTTTTTTCCTTACGGCTTATCAAAGTGATGATAGTCTTTTAGAGAAGTCCAATCGCCGCCCCATCGCCAGCCGCGTTTTTTCATTTCCTTTACTATTCGGCTATCAGCAGTGAATACTCCAGGATTACCCGGCTTATATTTAGCACCTTTTGG
>JBFHKR010000243.1:0-2772 GCA_041595255.1 Chlorobiota bacterium | reverse complement strand
CAAAGAATATAAGATTACATATTTAGACCAAGTGTATTGCATACAAGATACGAATATGGTGATGGTGACTTCGCCCAAAAGAGGTGTATTCGCAGCCACTGAAAACATTCCCAATCCTCAAATCAAATATCCTCCGACTATTGGTGATTCAATGTATGTAGAACAGACATTATCTAATGGTAATATAATGAGGGGTTATCTGAAAGTGACTGATAAAATTCAATACGGTAACGATACTAAAGAAGCTGACAAATGGGTAATAGAAGCTTACAACCTTGATAACAGTAAATATTCTGCTACTTACTACTACTCCAAGAAAATCGGATTCGTTTACCTAGATTACAAACTTGATGACATTGGTATAATAATGAATTTAACTATGTATATTTATCATGAAGATGGGTCTTATAATAACGCATTCGAGGAGTAATCGAATTATGAAGTACATATTATTATTCATCATAGCGTCAATAGGATGCATATCTCAACCCTATTTTAAGTCGAATGATTTTATATTCGATGTGAAATATATAAATGCAACTGGTGCTCCAAAAATTGAATTGCTTAGCGTTGAAAACAGCCGAGTTAATAACTTAGACTCTGTCGAGTGGGCTTACTTTGAACATAATCTAATATTCTATCAACCAAGATATTGTGTTCAAGACTCAGCTGGAGTAATGGTGACTTCACCGAATAGAGGAGTATTCGCTGCCACTGAACACGTTCCCAATCCTCAAATCAAATTTCCTATTTCCATAGGAGATTCGATATATGTCGAACAGCCACTGTCAAATGGTAAAGTTATGAAAGGATATTTGAAAGTAATTGAGGAGTTAGAATATGGTAGATATCTTAATGAAATCACTTATGCTTGGAAAATAGAAGCATATAATCTAGAAGATCCTAAATACTCGGCTATATATAAATACAATGAGAGAAATGGGTTTGTTTTTCTGAAATATAAACTCAATGAAGTAGAAATTGAGATGAATTTGAGTCTTACAAGTGGTCATGGCTTTGCAGATGAAAAATAAGTTTAATTAAAGATCTCAAATTAAATACAGAACTACATAAACTTCCGCTTAGTCTTGATAAATCGGAATCGTAGATCGTCATAGAAAAGACTTATCAATAGTATAAAAGCGGCGATTATCAGTGCATTCAGCTTTAAATCGAAAGTTGAATAAAGAATTCCCCCAGTAATACCACCTAGAAAGAAAAAAGATATTATATAAAGATGTAGCTTTATCATAGATTTGATTTTATCTCTATCGGGATGTGTTTCTGGGAAAAATAGCTGTGATAGCTCTATCCCCAAATCTGTGAATAGCCCTGTCAAGTGCGTAGTCCTGACCACTGCTTTCGAAATCTTACTAACAAATGAATTCTGAACTCCCATTGCGAAAAGTAAAATACAAGCGATTAGGTTAGGATAACTCAATTCAAGAATGTCACTAGCAACTGCGACTGTAACTAATAAAACTATCTCAATCATCGTTGGGAGTACAAATACATTTAACTTTTTATTTGCTCTATACTTTTCGATGAGAAAACTGGAGGTAAAAGAACCAAAGAAAAATGAAAAGATATAAAGGAAGTATATAGTACCTTTCAAATATTCCAATTCAGCCACATCATTTATGAACAGTGCAAAATGCCCAGTAACATTGGTTGTAAGTTGCTTTATTGCTAAAAAACCAGTGACATTTACCATACCCGCTACAAATGATAAGACTGTAGCTATTTGCAAGTTATGGACAAATGTTCTGCTTTTACCCTGATGTCTAAACATTTGGATTAGAGTTATTATTAAAATTGGATAAGGTTATGCTGCAAATTTACAGACTATATACAACATAAGAGAAATTAAGAACATTTTTATACTCTTTGAAATTTACTTAACTACTCATATATTCATCACGAGTTATACGATATTGTAAACTATCTCTAAACTCACCTTTGAAGAAATATTCTTGCTTTAGAACCCCTTCTAATACCATCCCGTTTTTCTCGAGTACTTTACCAGATACATCGTTGCCATCAAAGCAAGTTGCAAAGAGCTTATTGATTTTTAGTTCCTCGAATCCAAATTTGAGTATAGCTGAAACTGCTTCACTGGCAATCCCTTTTCCCCAATATGGCTCTGCAATCCAATAACCAATCTCCGCTTTGCTATGTTCAGTTTCCAACCTCATACCTATCTCCCCAATTAACTCTTCTTCACCTTTTTGTGTAATGGCGAAGATAAACCTGTTCTTATTTTTGAATCCTTCGAGTACCGTGTTCATACGAGCAATAGCATCTTCTTCCAAATAAGGGTACGGGTACCCAAAGACTTTGTCAGAAACTTTTTTATTACTCGCATACTTAACAAGATTAGGTAAATCAGTAAGTTCCATCCTGCGGAGTACTAGTCTTTCTGTATGTAATGTTGGATGTTGGGTCATGGTTTAAATTAGTAAGTTTGAACTGTTTCCAAAATGGAAACAGTTGGATTCCTGCCTTGATAGCAAGGTCTAGAGTGGTTGTTCGATAATCTCGAACAACCACTTGCGAAGTTCTCCCCTACTTCGGAATCTCTTTCACTATCTTGCCATCACGCATATAGACCATATAATAGCCATTTTTGCGTTTGTATTCGACTAATCTTTCATAAGAAAGTGCAAGACCATCAAGGATTTTTTTATTTTTTTCAGATATTTTTGAATTCATTTCTTTGATTTCTGATTCGCTCATATTTTAACTCATCGTTTATAATTAAATCATTTCCTT
>JBFHKR010000242.1:0-2792 GCA_041595255.1 Chlorobiota bacterium | reverse complement strand
AGGTAAGCCAGCGCGGAGTCTAAGTTTAGCGTTCTCAAAAGTAGAATAACCAAATTGAGCTTGGAGTAGATTGAACAACCCAACACCAACATACCCCGTAACTTCGCTACTTGACTCAAAGCTCTTATTCACAAACCAATTTTCATAAGCTAAACTAAAGTTCAACCATACAATTGACTTCGAATATTCTATCCCAATAGCTTGACTACTGTTCAAACCTTCGTAATTGTATGACACCAAGATTTCATTCATATTTATCGGCTTAGTCTCGTGACACTCTGCTTGGTAGATTGAGACTATTAGAAATAGGAGGATTATAGTTTTTTTCATGGGATATTTCTTTCATTTATACTTTTTAATATTTGTATTGTACAATATAGAGATTAATAAAGCTAATACCCCAACAGCACCACAAAATAATAAATATAAGTAACCTGTAATTGAATATGTAGGACATAAAAAAGATTGCTTTAAAACATATGAATTTGTATGAGGATGAATATGGTCTGAAAATGAATCAGTATGAATAAATAAACATGGGAAAAACCCATATACCCCTAGTATCAAACAGCTTAAGAAAAGAATTGTAGAACCTGCAACTACATATTCAGTAAGTTTATTCTCTCTAAAATAATAAATGAACAGAATTACACTTGAAATTAAAATAATTACTAAAGTAGTTAGATGATATGGCAATAGTAATTCTCTAATCTCATTATTGAATAATCTATTTGTTGTAACTTTAATAAATGAGTTTATAAAAAAGCTTAAAAAAAGAATAAAAACAAATATTCTGATAATATTTGGACTCTTATTAATAATATTAATGCTTTTCTTAATTTCAAATATTATCTTCTCAATCAAAGATACATAAACTAATTAATTAGGTCTTTTCAAATTAAAGAAAAAAAGTTTAGAGTTTAATTTGCGTAATTAAGATTGTTCTCTTCACCTCATAATCTTTCATTCAAATCTTGTCTGCCAATTATAGCCATTATATCAACATCATTGTTATTTAATCTGAAGTATATACTGTGAACTCCACATATACAACGCCTGTAATCTTTTTTTATATGTCCAACCGATTCAAAAGAATAAGGTCGTTGAGCGACAAAATCAAAATAATCAAAAAATGTATTAAAGTATTTGTCTGCTTGTGTAATACCAAATTGTTTCACACCGTACTGGTGTATACGAATCAAATCATTTTCTGCCTCTTTACTTATTCTATAGCTAGTCATTGAGCAAGGACTTAGATTTGGCTAAAATTGACTCTTTGCTATTATTTGTAAACCCACTCTTTTCTGCTTTTTCTATTTTAGCTCTTATCCAGTCAACTTCAACTTGTTGCTTTCTCGCTTGTCTAATCAAGTCGTTGACTAGCTCACTTTTGCTTGAATATTCGTTACTTTCCACTTGGCTTTTCAACCAATCATCGTTGGGTTTTGTGAATGATATACTTTGTCTAGACATGATATTCTCCTTTTGATGCAAATATACACCTAATCCGCATCAGTTGCAAATTTATTTGGTTTTTCAACCCCTCAGTATCTTTTCCATTTTTTTGCCTTTCGCTAATTCATCTACTAGTTTATCCAAATATCTTACCTGCTTTGTGATTGGGTTTTCGAGTTCTTCTATTCTATATCCACATATCACGCCTTTTATTTGGTCAGCATTTGGATTCAAGTTTGCTTTCTCAAAAAATTCTTTGAAGGTAACTTTATTATCTAACATTGCTTTTCTTTTAGAATCATCAAATCCTGTTAACCACTCTATTACTTGGTGCAGTTCATCCACAGTTCTACCTTTTTTTTCTACTTTAGTTACATAGTGTGGATATACTTCAGCAAAAGTAAGCTCTGCCATTCTTTTGTTGTGTTCGGGTGTTTCTTTCATATCACTTTATCCTTATTAATTCACCTTTTCGCTTTACAATATTTTTATAGTCCCATTGTATAGACTTTGACTTCTCTAACCATCTATTCACATCTTCTACGTCCACTTGCTCAACTGATGTGTAGAATTTTGAAGCATCTTTGAATTTGCCAGTACTCGGTTCTAAGCCAACTTCGTCAAAGTCAATTCCACTCCAAAACATAAGCCGAATCCCCTTCTTTTCTTTGCTATACCCTACAATCGGGTTACCATCTAAAAACCAGACCGGATGTGAATGCCATATCTTATTTTCAGCTTCAGGCAATCTAATATCAATCGTATCAGCAAGCAAATCACAAATTACTTTCTCTTGGATAGATTGAGTTGAATTGAAATCTTCTATCTCTTTTTTCATTTAATTATTACTTTTTTTAGAATTTCATTATTTATGATAACTAGATAAGGACTTTTATTAAAATTGAAACTATTTATATTAACTCTTTCAACATTTTTATACGAACTCGAAAAAATCTCTTTACCGTTAGTAGTATAGATATTTACATTATTAATATTTCTATTTCCACTTGCATTGATATTAATAATACTATTCTGCAAATCAATTGTAAACTCTTCATCCTCATCAGTTGACTCTTTAATCGAAGTAACGGGAGAATTTGTTTGAACAACTGAAAAAATACCTTGAGAAGGAATATCTAATGTATAGTCATCACCTTCTTTAATATTGACTATTGTTTCCTTGACCCAGTATTTAGATGGTTCATTTCGCCCATCACCCAATGAATAGATTGTTTGGTATGACCCAGTAGGTAAACCCGATATACTTACATTGCCTGAATTTGCTGCCATAATATTGAGTATAAGACTGCCATCTTCATTTTTAAAAACGACTGGGT
>JBFHKR010000241.1:0-2813 GCA_041595255.1 Chlorobiota bacterium | reverse complement strand
GATATAATTGCATTTGTTGGACAAGCATCTATACATTTACTACATTTCCCACAATAATCTTTTACTAAATCATCATGTTCAACTTCTAAAGTTGTAATTATAACAGATATAAAAAAGTAAGAGCCTAACTTTTTGTTAAGTAATAAACTATTTTTTCCTTGCCACCCTAAACCCGCTTTTATTCCCCATTGTTTTTCTAATATTGCTCCGGTATCAACGTAATATTTGAATTCTTCATTCGGATATAATGATTTTAACTCGTTACTTATTTTTTTTAATTTTTTGGGGATGTAGTTGTGATAGTCATCTCCCCATGCATATCTAGAAATTTTATTTTCATTAGATTCATGAGTTGTAGTTTGATTATAATTATACGCTAATACTATAACAGACTTAGCGTTTTCTTGTATTAAACTTACATCTTCTCTTTTATCGAGATTCTTTTTCATCCACTCCATATCAGCATTATAGCCCAAAGAAAGCCACCCTTTGTAATTCTCTATTTCATTAGAGAGTAATTCATATTTGGCAAAATTTATTTGCGAAAAATTCTCTTTTGCACAAATTCCAATAATATTTGCTTTTTCGTGTAATGAAATCAATTTATTGTCGCCATTTTGGAATTTCTAGTTCTGGCTTTTCTATATATATATCACCATCTTTTTCAAATATTTGATATTTCTTAAGCCGTTTAATTCCTTGATGCTTATTAGTATTCTCACCAGTTTTTAAATCGTATGTCCAACCATGTGCAGGACAAGTTACAGTACAATCCTTGATAATTCCATTATAAATAACAGGTTGATGTTTGTGAGGGCAAATATTTGAAACACAATAATACTCATCATCAATTTTAAATATAGACACTTCCATATCTATATCATCATCGAATATTATCTTTTTTCCTTTTTCAGGAATTAACTCATCGGCACTACAAACTGAAACAAAGAGTTTGCCGTCAATGGTTATTGATTTCATACTTATCCCAAATTTTAGATTATATTACTATAATTATATAGTTTTGCAAGTTATTCAAAAAAATAATTACATAAAAAATATGTTCAAAGAATTGCCAAACAATATCTCTTATCCTGAATTAGAAGAAAGTGTTCTGAAATTTTGGGAAGAGAATAAAATATTTGAAAAATCATTAGATTTAAGAGCTGAAAGTAAAAGCTTTACATTTTATGAAGGTCCACCTACTGTAAATGGTAAGCCTGGTATACACCATATGATGGCTAGAACTATCAAAGATACAGTTTGTAGATATAAAACTATGCAAGGGTATTTTGTTCGAAGACAAGCAGGATGGGATACTCATGGTTTACCTGTAGAAATACAAGCTGAGAAAGATTTGGGTATTTCAAACAAATCAGAAGTAGAGACAGTTGGAATTGGAAAATTCAATGCTGCATGCAAAGATCTAGTCTATAAAAATATAGAAATGGATGAAGGTTGGAGAACACTGACTAGCAGAATGGGATATTGGGTTGACCTTGATACAGCATATATAACTTGTACTAATAATTACATAGAATCAGTATGGTGGGCATTAAAACAACTTTTCGATAAAGATCTAATATTTAAAGGGTTCAAGGTAGTTCCACAATCCCCTACTATTGAAACGCCTCTTAGCTCTCATGAGTTATCACTCGGATATAAAGAAGTTAAAGATTTCAATTGTTATATTAAACTAAAAATAACTAGTCCGAAAGTAAAAAGTACAGAAGGAGCTGAATTATTAGTTTGGACAACTACACCTTGGACACTTTTTTCCAATGTAGCGTTGGCAGTTGGAGTCGATATTGAATACGTGTTAGTAAAGAATACAAGAAAAATAAAAGATTCTATTATCGTTGATAATTTAGTACTTGCAAAAGATAGATTAGAAACTTTAGATGATGAATACGAGATATTAGATACGTTCAAAGGTTCTGATTTAATTGGTACTAAATATGAACAAATATTTCCTTATTTAGATTTAAAAGAAGCTGAGCATCCAAATGCTTTATCAATAGTTGAAGGTGATTTTGTTTCAACTGAAGATGGCTCAGGTATTGTGCACCTTGCTCCTGCTTTCGGTGAAGACGATTACAGATTATCAAAAGAATTTAATTTACCATTCGTTCAACCAGTATCTCCTAGTGGACATTTAACAGATGAGTTAGGTCCTTTTGCAGGTAGAGCTATCAAAGATTTTGAGTATGAAGATAGAAAGGAAGTTGGAGTCGAGACAGATGTAGTTATTGCATTGAAGATTGCTGGGAAAATCTATCGTTCACAAAAAGATTATTTACATAATTACCCACACTGTTGGAGAACTGGTAATCCTATAATGTATTATGCTCGTGAAAGTTGGTTTATAAAATCACCTGCATACAAACAAAGAATGATTGAATTAAACAAAGAGATTAATTGGCAACCAAAAGAAATTGGTGAGGGTAGATTTGGAAACTGGTTGGAAGATGTAAAAGATTGGTCATTATCTAGAGATAGATATTGGGGTACTCCTCTTCCACTTTGGATAAATGAAAATGATGAAACTGATATAATTGCAGTTGGGTCAATCGAAGATTTGAAAAAAGGAAAATATGAGAAAGAAGATGGTACTCTCATAGATATAGAGCATTCTGGTTTTGAAATAGATTTACATAGACCATTTGTTGATCATATAATTTTTGAGAAAGATGGCAATAAGTATCGTAGAACTCATGAAGTAATTGATGCTTGGTTTGATTCAGGATCAATGCCTTTTGCTCAAATGCATTATCCTTTTGAGAATAAAGAACTATTTGAAAAATCATTCCCAGCTG
>JBFHKR010000240.1:0-2821 GCA_041595255.1 Chlorobiota bacterium | reverse complement strand
TATTAGAACCAATATCATTGGGTCAAAAGATGATAATTGGAATACTCAGATTGATATTACCACCACACATAGATAATGAAAATGCAGCCGACTACTTGAGAACAGAAATAGGTCAAAACAATACAGCAATAGAGTGGGTAACTATCCGCCCCGACACCCTATTGAGCGACGAGCAAGTAACCGAATACGAGCTACACCAATCGCCCACCCGCAGTGCAATATTCAACCCCGGCAAGACTAGCCGAATAAACGTCGGCAACTTCATGGCAAAGCTAATAATAGACGATAATCTATGGAGCACCTGGAAAGGCCAAATGCCAGTAATCTACAACAAAGAAGGCTAGTATTTGTGTTTGTGTGAGTGGAGGGGATGTGGTATATTTGTAATGTTCAACTAAAAAGAGCATTGAAAAATGAGTAATAAAAAAAAGATACTTTCTTTTGAAGAATTTTTAAAAAAGAATAAAGAAACGAGTAGTAAAGATAATACCAAAGGTGTTGATTGGGATGCAAGAAGAACAAAGTGGATTAAATCAGTTAATGATTTATACAATTTAGTAGATACTTTAATTGTAAAAAGCTTAGAAGATACCGGCTATGATGTTCATAATGAAAAAAAAGGTTTTAGTTTAACAGAAGATTATTTAGGTACATATAATATTGATAGGTATTATATAAAAGCTGAAAATATTGAAATCGCTTTTAATCCTATTGGGTCAATTATATTGGGAGCTTATGGTCGAGTTGATATGGTTATTTCATTAAGTACTTATAAATTAGTTATGCCAGAATGGGGCAAATGGAAAATTCAAATTCGAAAAGGAAGTTCAAGCGAATTAGTTGATTTCGATAAGAATAATATTTCTAAAATATTTCAAGAAAACCTATGAAGAGTATTTCTAAAAATGTTAAGTCTTTCACTGAAATTACAAATGAGTTCGAATTTATTAGTATAATTTTAAAAAAAAAATTCCATTATTACATTAATTTAGCCAATAAAGGAAATAAAATACCTTCAGCAGAAAATTATCTAACATTTTCTAAAGTCTCAGAAATTAGCTTGGTTTACAGGGAATTAAGTCTAGAAATAAATAGAAAATATACATATGAGATTATTGCTTCACTTGAATCAAGATTAGTATTTTATATAAGATATGTTTTAAAAAAAAATAGTTCTGTTGGGAAAAAGTTTAGAAAAGATGTTGCCTTAAAAAAGATTAATGGTGGTAAACACTTAATGCTTAATGATATATTGAGTGGATTTAAATACTTTCTGCTTGATAAAGACAATGATTTATATAGAGAACTTGATAGTTTAATAGCATATAGAAACTGGATAGCTCATGGTAGAGGGTGGGAATTACCAAATCATTTAAGAAATAATAATCATGAATTGATATCAGATAAGTATGATTTTGATTATTCAGCTTCAATAATTTATAAATTGATAAACATTCTACCGAATTATCCTACTGACTTAAAATATTAAAATAGTTAAATTTTTAAATTTCACTAATATTGGAATAACTCTAACTTTGAAAAACTCAGAAAACATACTAAATATTTCTAATGAACTTTGGATTGAATGTGGGAATAATTTTGAGAATAGTAATTATTTCGGAGCTATTAATGACTCGATTTATTGCTTAAGCGAAATAATAAGATTAAAATCTGGATTAGACTTAGATGGTGCTGCACTCATAAACTCAGCATTATCACCAAAGTCTCCAATCATTAAACTAAATATTGGGGAATCTGAATCGGACAAGTCGATTCAAGAGGGGTATTATTTTCTTTTAAGAGGTGTTTATGCTGCGATAAGAAATCCAAGATTCCATAAAAAACATAATGACGAAAGAAAAGAGGCTGAGGCAATTATTAAATTCATTGATTATCTAATAATGAACTTGAACACTGCACAATCAAAAAATTCAGTTTATGAATTAAAGAAGAAGGTTTTTGATAAAGCTTTTGTAAAGGATAATGAATACATCGACCTTATTATTGATGATATCCCACAAAATAAAAGGTATGAGCTTTTTCTGGAACTACTAAATGATTTAAATCATTACCATGTCGAACAAGTTGGAACTTTTCAAAATGTGCTTTTAAGTAGACTTACCGAGGGAGAAAAAGAATTAGCAATAAAAATAATTTCGGATTTACTTAAATCAGAGGTTAACTACAAGATGATAAAATTGTTTATTCTTATCATCAAGGATGACTGGCAAATAGTTGAAAAAGTTTCTAAAATAAGAATAGAAGAATTGCTTATTCAAAACTTGTTTGAGGGGGAAACTTACTATGATAGCTATAATGAAGAGGGAAAAATGGGAATTTATATTAATTATATTTTAAAGAATTCTATAAGGTCAGAAAAAATCATATCTAGATTTAATTCTCATATTCTAAATTCTCGAACATTAGAACGAGACCAATTTATTTGTGATGAATTATTACCAATTTATCTGAAAATAGAAAAAATATTTTCTAGTGATTTAATTCAAATACTGAAGTCAAAAATTAGTAATAGTGAAAATATTTTTATTAATTATCTAGAATCATTGGATGATGAATTAAAAAATATTTTTAAAGATGAATTAGAAGAATTCTATGATGTTCCGTTCTAATCCCCTCACTCATTATCAAAAGGATATACATAGCTTAATGTAAATCTATCTAAATCGTTATAATCCTTTAAAAATAAATTCCACCACAACCCCCCACCATTAATCACATTTTTGTTAATTTACTTGAAATTATAAACTAAAAAAGTAAAAACAATGCAATTCATAGATTTAAAAAGCCAATACGCTCTTAT
>JBFHKR010000239.1:0-2828 GCA_041595255.1 Chlorobiota bacterium | reverse complement strand
TACTTTTAGACACGTATTGGAACACATACCCGATTCAATCGGAGTCATGAAAGAAATTAAGAGACTATTAGTCCCTCGTGGATATGCCATGCTCGAATTTCCTAATATAGAAGCACTCTCTTTGAAGTACAGACGCTTACTTTCTAATATGGGTTTTAAAAAGAAATATGCGAAGGGCTATCAACCGGGGCATTGCAACGAATTTTGTTATAAATCTTTCAATTATTTATGTGAAATTTCCGGATTTGAACTTTTGGATTGGCAAACTTATTCTTTTTCAAATCTTAAAAATGCCATTTATAAAGTATTCAACACAAGTACAAAAGTACGAGTACTAATCAGAAAAAAAGATTAGATAAAAATCACCTAGATCGTTTGGCTTTGTGAATAATCAATTAAGTCTCAATTCTTTTTTTACTTTCTATATAAAGAGACTACATTTTTACTCGTGCATATTCTAACTTATGGGATTAATTTTTTTTTACAATATTTGTAATTAATGAGAGCCTTTTATGTTATTATATATAGAATTATATTAGAAATGAAAAAAAGGAAAATATATGAGCATAAGATTACTATTTTTAATTTTACTTTTTAGTAGTACCACATCATGGTCAGCTGAAAGTAAAATCACTATTACCCAATATGATGGTTCTAAAAGTAATTTCTTTATAAAAGAGATTAGTAAAATTTTAATAGTTAAAGATATAGTCAATGTAGAGTCGATATCTATTTCCGAAGATAATGTTGATATGAAACCAGGTGAGACTTATCAAGTTGAATATAACATTAGTCCAGAAAATGCAACTAATAAAACAGTATTTTGGTCTTCGAGCAAAAACAATGTAGCAACAGTTGATAATAAAGGAATAATAACGGCCGTTTCTGAAGGTAATACTGTAATAACAGCCGAGACGGAAGATGGCAACCTAAATGATATAATTAGCGTAGTAGTTTCTCCCCTTACATCAGTTGAGATATCATCCGAAAATATAAAAATATATCCTAACCCAATTCAAACTTCACTTCATATAGATACTGGTAGTTTAGACAAATTTGAAATTGTAATAAGTGATGTCTCAGGTAATATATTGCACTCACAATTCGATAGTAATGAAATTGACTTTCGTAATTATCAATCTGGGAGTTACTTTCTAACGTTGATTTTAAACGGCAATTACCATAACTTTAAACTAATCAAAAATTAGGTAAATCATGAAATCAATAATTTTAATTTTAGTTCTATTTACATCTACTTTACTTTTTGGACAGCACAAAGTTCAAGTTATAGGTGTGGACCAATCTGTTAGTGAATATACTGTAGAGGAAATATCGAATATATCTTTCGAAATTAATAATAAAACAATTGCTAAAGTAAGCACTAAAGATAATGAGTCAGTGTACATAGATTTAGATAATAATTCCCAAATCACATTTGACTCAGATAAGATGATTTTCAGAGGAGATAATGAGGATAATGAATTCGTTCTCAATGAAATCTCTTCTATCGAATTCGAAGAATTAGTATCTGACAATAGATATCCATTTGGTGAATTAGTTGTAGATAAGATAATAGTAGATAATCTTTCTAACCCATGGAGTATAGACTTCATAGACAATGATAATCTTATTTTTACTGAGAAAAGTGGTGGTTTGTTCAGACATAATATGTCTGAAAACCAAACTTATCTAATTACTGGAACCCCAAATTTCAGTTCAGCTGGACAAGGTGGAATGCTAGATGTTACTTTACATCCCAACTTCAAAGAAAATAAGTTAGTTTATCTTGTTTACGCTGTTGGTGAAAGTTTCAAATATACAACTGCGGTTGGTCGTGGAGTATTGAACGGTAATACCTTAGAGAACTTTGAAGAGCTTTTCAGAGGTGACCCATTGGTCGAAGGTGGCAATCACTTTGGTTCACGCATAATATTCGATCAAAATAACAAACTTTACTTTGCCATTGGCGATAGAGGCAATCAGAATAATGCCCAAGATAGCACAAATCATTATGGAGGAGTGCTCAGAATCAATGAAGATGGGTCTATACCTGATGACAATCCATATCTTGGAGCACCTAACGCAAAACCAGAAATTTATACAATGGGGAATAGAAATATACAAGGTATGTTTTACTTGAGTGCAAAAGATGAGATTTGGGCTATTGAACATGGACCACGAGGAGGGGACGAATTGAACCTAATACAAGCTGGAGAGAATTATGCTTGGCCTTTGGCAACTTACGGTATTAACTATGATGGTTCACAAATTACAGAAAAAACATCTATACCAGGATATAAAGATCCAATTACTTATTGGGTGCCGTCTATAGCTCCTTGTGGAATGGATTTAGTAAACTATGATGAAAGCAATAATGAATTAGATATTATAATAGGTGCTTTAGCAGGTACACATTTACAAAGAATAAAAGTAAAGGACTATAAAGTAACGGAAACTGTTAGGAGTCTTCAAGGGTATGCTCGATTCCGCGACGTTCAAATGTCACCAGACGGCTATTTATACGCGGCTACTCAAAGTCCAGGAAGAATAATTCGATTGAAAATAAAGGATTAATAGACCTAGTTGAATTAAAGGTAACTTATACTTTGCTTTGATAATTATGTCAGTTAACCTTTTCATTTTGATGACATCAAAGGTAGTAGAAGAATCACAACTCAAGTTCACTGAGCCTGTCGAAGTGAAATTGAGTTGTAAGTACGTTTCGATAGCTGCTGAGCCAATTGGAAGTTTAAGCTCAACGTGCTTACTATATCAGACTGTCTCTAGCGTCTTACTACCAATAAAGTAAGTCTTCATCTTGCCCTTAC
>JBFHKR010000238.1:0-2872 GCA_041595255.1 Chlorobiota bacterium | reverse complement strand
TTAAGTTATATAGATTACTATTTTGAGGGTTTAAGGGGGCGAGATAATAGAGGGAAGCTTTTTGAAACAAAACTTTTGTTAGTAGGCAAAGGAAATGTAGGAAAAACAACTTTAATGAGAGTTCTTGATAATGATAAATTTAAAGTTGAGGTAGGTAAGGAAAAAACAACGCATGGAATTAATGTTCAGTCGGTTAAAAGAGATGTTTTATTTCCAGCAAAAAAGCCCTATTATGACCGTTTTTTAGATATGGAAAATATTTATTTCCTAGAAGTTTATTCTGATATTGAAATAGATGATGATGATAATGATGAAGGAATGCCAATTTTTAAAGATGGTTTTCAATATCGCCACATATCAGAACTAGACTTGTCAGAAGAGACATTATTAGAATTAAGGTTTGAGGAACAACCTTTTTTTATTAACAATGATATTTACTTTGAAAAGGAAATTTTGATTAACGTTTGGGACTTTGGTGGTCAAGAAATTCTATATTCTACTCATCAGTTTTTTCTAACTCAAAGGTCAATTTATTTATTAATATGGGAACCCAGAACTGATGATGAAATTGAAAGCTTTGAATATTGGTTAAATACAATAAAAAGGTTAAGTAATAATAGTCCTGTTATTATTGTTATGAATAAAGCTGATATTAGGGTTAAATTAATTGATGAAGAAAACTACAAAAGAAAATTTAATAATATCATTTCATTTGTAGAAATATCTTGTTTGAATAAATTAGGAATAAGAAACTTAAATTCAGAAATAGAAAATATCATATTAAATTTACCCCATATAGGTGATGCTTTACCAAAATCTTGGGATAGAATTAGGAAAGAACTTAAAGAAATATCTCTTGATTATTTAAGTTTTGAGGAATTTAAAAAAATATGCCATACATCTGATAAAAAAGAGATATCATATATAAGTAGATACTTAAATGATTTAGGAGTAATTATCCATTTTCAAAATGATTTTTATCTTAAAAACCTTATTGTAATTAATCCCGAATGGCTAACAAAGGCAATATATTTGTTGATTAATTCAATTAAAGTTCAAGAAAATAATGGTTTGTTCACTACCGTCATTTTAGAAGAATTATTCGATCATTCTTTTTATCCCAATGAGAAGCTCAATGATATTTTATCTTTGATGGAAAAGTTTGAAATTTGTTATAAAATTTTAGGCTCACGCGATCAATATATAATCCCTACATTATTATCCCCTTCACCAAAAGATTACAAACTTGTTGACAGTTTTATTAATGACAAGGATGCTTTAAAATATAAGATTCAATATGCTTTTATGCCATCAGGTATCATTGAAAGACTAATTTGTCGTCTTAATAATTACCTAAAAGGTGATAATTTTTGGAAGCTGGGTATGATATTAATTACTGAAAATAGTGAGGCCCTAATAATATCCGATCCTCATAATCGAAATTTGAAAATATATGTTAAGGGCTCGATAATTACTCCTCTCTTCCATATTGTAGAACACGAAATAAGAGAAATCCATAGAGATATTAAATTAATAGAGTCGGATGTTGATGAGTATATAGCTTGTATTTGTGTAGAGTGTTGTCAATCATTTGATCCCTATATGTTTAAGAAATCAACTTTGTTGAAATTTTTACAAAAAGATAAAAAACAAATTGATTGTCAACAAAGCACTGAAAATGTTAATATCCGGAAAATGTTGATAGGTTATAGAACAGATGAATATTCAAAAAAAGACATTTTAAGAGATTTAATTAGTGCGGCATCAACTTTACAAACCAGATATAACCAAATAAAAGATTATAAAGAAGATGAAATAAATATTTATTTTCAAGATATATTCAGAAGTTATATTCAAAAAGGCAATTACTTTTTAAATGAGCAATCTCAAAAAGGGAAGTCTGGTACAGGTAAAAATGTAGGTGAGTTGGATTTTACTATTGAGACCGTGGAAGGTGAGATGATTTCTTTTTTTGAAGGATTTATTCTAAAAAGCATTGATAGAAATAATATTTTGGGCCATATCAAAAAAATCTTATTAAAATATGATTCAAATGGTCTTAAAGAAAAATTTGTAGGCGTATATTCGAAAGCTAGTAAATTTGATAATTTGGCTAATCAATATTTAGCATATTTAAACGAACTAAATATTGAAGAAGTTGTTATAGATATTAGTACTGATGTTTCTAATATTTATTTAGGTTCTTCAGAAATGAGAGTTTTTAAAACAGTATATTATCGCAGTCAAACCAAATTATTTCTTTATCATATACTAATAAATCTAAGTTTATAACTAAATTCATTAATTCTTCCACTAACTAAAACCTAGTTTTCTCATTTTTCAAAATTAAAAACCTGATTAAGCAATATTAAAATAACAAGCTCTTATTTAGTCTTTATTCACTTTCTTATTTTAAAGTCTTTAAGAATAACTAAGATTATTTCCTTTAAACTCATTTCAATTTTAATAAACACTTCTTTCATGATTCATCTTAAATAATTAAAAATACCTTCCAGAATAGCCAAAGCCTTAGCTTTAATGTTTTCAGGCTTCAAAAAATAATCAGCTTCATCTTTATTGGTCACAAACCCCAATTCAACAAGAATAGTTGGACAAAAATTAGTCATTTCGCGTAAGACTTGAAAATCAGCAAACTTTACCCCACGTTTTTCAAACCCTAATTTACTATTGCTTTCATTTATAACTGATAACCCCAAAGCAATTGATTGTCTAATATTCAATTTTTCAGAATTATGCACATAAACTTCAATACCTTTGGAATAAGTTGGAGATGCATTACAATGCAAAGACACAAACACATCCGCCTTTAAAGCTTTAGCCAATCGACTTCTATCAGAAAGTGCAATAAACG
>JBFHKR010000237.1:0-2876 GCA_041595255.1 Chlorobiota bacterium | reverse complement strand
TAAAGGTGAAGCTGTTGTTCCGTTTCCGTTGATTGTCGCGTCAGTATTAACTGAACTTTCAGCTACTACAACTTCGCCAGAAGCATTAACAGCAATATTACGTGTGCCTGCACCTGTTAAGTTACCTAATGTTGTTACACCAGTTGCAGTTAATGTTCCAGGAATAGATACTCCACTTGATGTAGCTAAGATAGCATCTGTAGCATCAACTTGTATATGAGCAGTATTTGTTGTTGTATTATAGCTTAGAGCTAATTCAGTATTATTTAATTCTCCATCAGCTGGGCCAATGTGCATTGTACTTTCTTCTACATATACATCACTCCATCTATTTCCATCTGAACCTACACTTCCTGCACCACTTTCAGCTGGAGTCAAATTACCTTCTATATCAAGAACTCCGCCTTGACTTTGTGATAATAGTAGATTATCAAGTCTGTATTGAGCAACAAGTGAACCGCCAACATATACGTCAAGTATATGATAATTAGTAACTGTATTAGATGCAATAGCAGTCCACCCAGCACCAGATATGTTAGCTATAATTATACCTGATCCATTTGGAGTATAATTAGCTGCTGGCTGAGTGTAAAGCAGTGTGGCAGTGCCACCATTGTAATTATTTAATCTAATTTCTAAACTAACTGGTGCAGTGCCAGTATTAACTATTGCCACTTTGATTGGGTCTAAAGCGGAAGCAGTACTAAGAGTCAGTAAAGCTACTGCAATTAGTAAAAAGATTCTTTTCATAAGGTCATACCTTGAATTAATTAATAGAATAAGAATTATATCAAAAGACAAAAATAGATAATTTACTTGAATTGTAAGAACATCATTAACTAATTTTAACTAATTTTGTAAAATCACAATAAATTTTAACCTAAAAATGGATAACAAATGAAATACTTACTATTTTTTTTAGTAGCTTTTAATACAATATATTCAGTAAACAGTAAGGAATTTATTGATCAAGTTAAAATGGAACCAACAATAAAAAAGTCGGAATTAAATTTTGTTGGCTATGTAAAAGATGAAAAGAATATCAATTTAGGTTTGTGTTTTGCTATAAATGAAAATACTGTTGTTACTAATGCGAGTTCGTTACAGACTAGAATATTAATTCCTGATACATTATTTGTAAATGGACAACAGATTATTTCTAAAAAGGAAATTGGAAGAAAATGGGTGGATAGTTCAAAATTAACTCTAACAATAGAAGGCACTACATATGATATAGAAAAAGTAATTCCTCATCCTGATTATAATGAAAGTAACTCTTATCTGCCTGATATAGCGATGATTATAACAAAAAAAAGTATAAGCTGCAATTATCCTCAGAGAAGTAGCACATCAATAGTTAAGAATTTGTTTTGTGGTGTAATAGGAAGTGAAAATTCGATTTTTTACAGAAGAGTTAAAGTTAGTGAAACATTTAATACAAAAAGTTATAACTACTGTAATGTATTACTAGATACAAATGATAACAAAAATTCAATTAAAAATGAATTCAAATTTGATTCAAACAATTTAGGATCTGTTTTAGTAAAAGAATCTGAAAATGACGTTGTAATAATTGGTTTGATTCAGAAACATCAAACCGATGATAAGAAAACGGTGTATTTAGATTTATTTGATCTAGGTGAATGGCTTAATTCTAATGCCGTTAGTCAAATTACAAAGTAGAATTTAACTTATATCTTATTTAAGAAATTATTTTAGTTTTTTTAACTTTAACATTTTACTATATTGCAGCGATTAATTTGTAAAAATCTCATCCAAGTATATAACACATTTTAAATATTTAGGCACACCCCTCTTATCAAAAATGACTTGGATGAGTTTTTTTTTTGAACACAAATTTTGGGTATCCTAATAATAAATTATTTGAAGATAGTACTCAGGATGTCTGTAGAGAAAGCCAGCATTATGAATTTATTCATAATTAATCCTATCTATTTAGGTTTTTTCATTAATTTTTAAAGATTTTTAAATTATGCAACACATAATTATTCTGCCTCTTATTTCATAACCCATTACGAAACCTATAAATATAGCACTCAGTTTATAGCTTTTTATTTTGGTCTAAAAGAGGTTAATAATTGTAATATAGTTGACACTTTTCTTTGTTTTATGTATATTTGTTTTGATGACTCTCATATTAGAGTTCTATTAATAATAATTCATAGAACTAGGGCAAAAATGAATATATACTTAATCGAAAATATTGGTGGTAAAAATTACTACTTTAAAAAGAAGCATGAAATGAGAAACTTCTTTATATTTGATGGTGACATACTTTTTGACGTGTTAGAAAGATATAAAATTATTGAGATGAACGAAGAAGAATATGCTGGGTTATCAAATAAACGAGATAATTTGATATTTGGTGTTAATCTGACATCAGAACTAAATTTAAGGCAATTGCATAATTTTAATATGTTAAGAAAAAGCGTAAACTTTAATAATTTACTAATTGAATTCATAGATAGTTCAGGCTTAAAGGAGGTTAATATTACTGAAGATGCAATTTTCGCTTTGAAAAAAAAACTACTAGTTAAGTCAAAATCATTACCCAATCTATTGAGGGCTCTAGAAGTAGATGATTCTATACTGAAATATTTTCTTATTAAAACTATTAAGAAATATAGTTAGTCTCTTAATAATCAAATTGTTCCTAGTATATTTCCATACCGCAATTCACTTTAGGAGTTAGCTGTGGTTTTTTATTTCTCTATATTCCGTATATTAGCACTATCAACACTATGAAATTAATCGAACTATTATGGCATTATTCCAAAAATCAGTACTTAACAAATACTTGCGTGAGATAGACGACAATCGAATTGCTGAACTCTACTCTTCTTACGGCTCATATT
>JBFHKR010000236.1:0-2883 GCA_041595255.1 Chlorobiota bacterium | reverse complement strand
TATACATCAAAAATATGGTATGTAATCGCTGCAAAACAATTGTACGCGTTGAAATAGAAAAACTTGGATTGGAAACTACTTACGTTGGTCTTGGGGAAGTGTGGTTAGATGGTGAAATAGGGAGCGAGGAACTAAAGTTATTGGACATAGCTTTGCAATCACATGGCTTCGAATTGTTAGATAGTAGAGAAAGACGAATTATAGAAAAGATAAAAACGGCTATAGTAAATCTCGTGTATGATGAGAATTCAGAATCAAAGCTAAATCTCTCCGATTATTTATCAAAAACCATTAGTACGAACTACACTACTATTAGCAAATTATTTTCAGAAATAGAAGGAATAACAATAGAAAAATATTACATCAATGTAAAGATAGAGAGAGTAAAAGAGCTTCTAACCTATGATGAGTTATCGTTAGCTGAAATCGCTTTCAAACTTAACTATTCCAGCTCTGCATATCTGAGTAATCAATTCAAGAAAGAGATAGGTCTAACCCCAACGCAATTCAAAGCACTAAGAAGAAATGTAAGAAACCCACTTGACAAAGTCTGAATTTTACAATTAATTCATATCAAACTGTAAACCCAAATAATATAATTACTTTAGTTTTGAATAAATAATATTCGAATAACTAAGGAATAATAATGAAACATACATATCAAATAACTGGAATGACTTGTGGAAGCTGTGAAGGTAAAGTCAAATCAGCTCTTCAGAAGGTCAATAATGTTACAGATGCAGAAGTGAATAGAGATGAAAAATCCGCAACAATAACAATGAGTAAACATATAGATATAAGGGAACTCCAAATAGCAATCGGAGAAAAATATAAAATATCTGCTACACAGCACAACGAAGCTCTAGAACAGACTAAATCATGGTTTGCTACTTATAAACCAGTTCTATTAATTTTTGGATACATTTTTACTGCGACATTGCTTATCGAGATGTTATCGAGTACTGTAGATTTGAGTAGATGGATGAGACATTTTATGGCTGGGTTCTTTTTGACCTTTTCATTTTTCAAAATGCTAAATCTAAAGGGATTCAAAGAGAGTTATCAGATGTATGATATCATAGCAAGGAAATTTCCAACTTGGGGGTATATATACGCATTCACAGAGTTATCCTTGGGTATTGCCTTTCTGATAGATTTCAATCCAGTTATAACTAATAGTGTGACTTTGGTAGTAATGTCAATAAGCATAATAGGTGTATTACAAACAGTGCTAAATAAGAAAACTATAAAATGTGCTTGTTTGGGTGATGTGTTTAATTTGCCAATGAGTACTGTCACCATAATCGAAGATGGTATGATGATACTGATGAGTTTATATATGCTGATTACGTAAATCTTTTGTATGCTGTATAAGTAATATTCAGAATTTATTGAAAGGTTTTGATGAATTTCTAGTTACCTTACTTTTTAACAATTTGTTAATTAAATTATTAAACTTCTTAATCTTGCTATATCATAATTTATGATATTCGAAAAATGGAGTACTAACATTAGTATAATATGAATAGTGATGTTCCCAAATATCCTTCAATCCATTACTTATGCAGCACTCCGATTTGAATTTTATAAATAACACTCGACGTTATTTAGTATGGCACTCTGAAGAGCATATTCTGCATCCATCGGCATCAGGATATGTTCTTTTTGCCTCTCTAACTGCATCAGTGCAGTTGCTGTATATACCTAAGTACATCATGTTACTTAAATCGAAATTGGTACTACAGTCTTCTCTGTGTACCTCGTGATTAGAATTGTACTTATGTACAAAATATCTTTTCATAAGATATCTCCAATGTTAATTTATAATTAGACTGTTTATCAGTCTCTAAGAACAAACTAAATGTTTTTATTAGTTGATTACAAGTTGCATTTATCAACACCATTCAATGATAGGACTTTAAAATTTTCCACAATGTTCGGTAAGACTGTTCTTTCCTTTGGAATGCAATTAGCCGCTGCTACAGATATATAGTATATCACTTAACATGTACGTATGGATAGAATAAAAGAAGAAGCCGATTTCGTAGAGCAGATAAATAATATAATGAATTTGATATTAGCAGCTAGAGACTCAAACACACCAGTAGATGTAATTAACATTACATTGTATAATTCTACTATAATAGGTTTACTAATTGATTATACAAAGTTTTTGGATTCAGATATATAGTGTATAAATTAAAGGATACGAAATGAATAACTATATACTAGTAACAGACAAAAACTACATGGACATCATGCAAGCAGAGTATGATGATCTAGTGGAAAGAATAAGTGACTATTTGGACATTAGGACTGGTGATAAAGATCTCTATTATGATATAGAGGACTTTATGAGTAAACTAGTTTCGGACATAAAGGGACTCAAAAATAGGCTTGCAGCAGTAGGAATATATGAATGTATTTCTAAATTTAAAAAAATAAGCTTAGATGAACTAATGGCAGAGGACAAATACAAGTTAGAATTTGTAAAAGACCTACGCGCATCACTAATTAGTTGGGTAAATAAATTACAGGCATAATAACGATTATATTGTACGTTATCTTGGTAATGCTATTTGGCGGTTTCTATCATCTACGGATACCGCCATTAAGCAAATCTAATGTATTTCATTTATCTATTATATTATTTTCTATGTTCATTTAGTTTATATATGAGTTAAAACAATTTCTATATCTGAATAGAACAAACACAGCCATGAATTTTATGATGACGTATATTATTTACATAGAATATGCTAGATACAACAAGTTACATGTGTTATTTAAAAGAGTTATAGAGCCTTCATTCAAACTTTTTCCTTAAATGAACTCATCTATACCTCTTCAATAACTAAAAAGCGAATAAAGTGCCTTTATGGC
>JBFHKR010000235.1:0-2896 GCA_041595255.1 Chlorobiota bacterium | reverse complement strand
GCACCCTTCCTGATAAGTGGTTATCTCATCATCGAATGAAATTATAGTCGGGTTTATCATTACTATAGGAGTGTATTTTGATTTATCTTCGTTACCTGTATTTATATCTACTGTGTATATAGCTCGCCTATCTCCAACTTGATTCGCAGCAAGTCCTATACCGTCAGCATTGTACATAGTAGCTAACATATTGTCAGTAAATTCTTTCAGTTCTAGGTCAAACTTCTCTACTTTTAGAGCTTTTTCCCTTAATATTGGGTGAAAACAATTATATATTCGTAAAATAGACATATAAATACTTAAATTTCATTCGTAAATTGTAAAAAAATAAAGTTCAATATAAAAAAGTAAGACGATTAAAATGAAGATATTAGTTATTGGTTCTGGAAAAAGTGGTTTATCGGCAGCTTTATTGGCTATTAGGAAAGGACACAGCGTATTTATGTCAGAGCTGAACTCGAGTGCGGAAACTCCTGAACTAACGCAAAAATTAGAAGAAAATGGAATTGGCTACGAATTTGGGAAGAATAGTCTGGAAGATTTAGGTCAATACGATTTATGTATTACCTCGCCGGGTGTACCTCCAAATGCTCCTATAATCAAAGAATTAGAATATCTGAAAATAAAGATAATATCTGAAATAGAATTCGCTTACCTGAATCTAGCGGCAAAAGTAAAGATAATAGGAATAACTGGAACTAACGGCAAAACTACAACTGCGACTTTGATGGCTCATATTATAGCACATTCGGGTAGAAGTGTAAAACTAGTTGGCAATGTTGGTTTACCTATGGCGGAAGTTGCTGACTCGGTTACTGAAGATGATATCTTAGTAGTGGAGTTGTCGAGTTACCAGCTAGATAGGATAGATAAATTCCGTCCAGATGTAGCAGTAATCATGAATATAACGGAAGATCATTTGTCGTATCATGGCAGTTATGAACAATATACGAAAGCAAAGTGGAAAATTACTTCCAACCAAATTGCAGATAATTTATTAGTTTTGAATTGTGACGATGAGATTTTAAACTCAATACTTGATAAAAAGCCACAAGTTTCTGGTGGGGAAATATTAGAAACTAAGGCAAATATTGGGTTTATTTCATTAGATAGCAGCAAAATAAATACTATGGGGGTATCCCAAGAAAACGGGAACATAGTATATCGATCACAGCAGCAAAAAGAGGAAATAATGCCGACTAGTAATGTGCCACTATATGGTGAGCATAATCTATATAATACATTCGCGACAGTAATAGCAGCGAAATACCTACAAATAAGAAACGAAGACATCAGAGATGCAGTAGCTTCTTTCAAAGGTGTGCAACACCGATTGGAAGTAGTACGCGATTTGCACGGTGTACGTTTTATCAACGATTCAAAAGCAACTAATGTTAACTCTTCTTGGTATGCATTGAATTCATTTGATGAAAATATAGTTTGGATTGCAGGGGGGCTACTCTCTGCTAATGACTATAGCGTGTTAAGTGAATTAGTTGAAAATAAAGTAAAATATTTGATTTGCTTTGGTGAGGAAAAGAACAGATTGTTCGACAAATTCTCAGGTAAAGTAAAATGTTTTTTAGCAAATAATCTTATAGAAGCAACGCAAGAGGCTGCAGTAGCAGCTAAACCTGGTGACACAGTATTGCTATCACCAGCTTGCAAGAGCTTCGATGAATTTGTGAATTTTGAACATCGCGGTGATGTATTCAAACAAGTAGTAAATAGCTTTGTATAGTGGAAACAACAACTCAGAAACATAGAATAGATTGGTACCTATTCATTTCAATTATAGCTCTGATGCTATTCAGTTTAGCTGTTGTTTATACTGCATCATCTACTATTTCTGAGTTAAAAACTGGATCTACAGATACACTATTCCTTAGCCATTTGGGTAAAATAGCAATAGGAATTGTATCAATGATAATAGTTTCAGGCATAGATTACAATAAATATAAACGATTTACCAAACCGGCACTTTTCATAGGCATTTTGCTATTAGTATTCGTACTAGTAGGAGGCCAATCAGCAAAAGGAGCATCTAGATGGATAAGTATAGGCGGGATAAGTCTCCAGCCCTCCGAATTTGCGAAGTTTGCAATGATTTTTCACTTTGCTGCATTGCTCGAAAAAAAACAAGATGTAATCAAAGATTTTGAAAGTGGATTCGTTCCGTTTATTGTGTGGACGCTCGTTATCTGTATTCTAATAGCTTTGCAACCGAATTTCTCAACGATGATTGTAATCTTTATGATATCATTTGCAATGATGTTCATAGGAAATGTTAACCTACTCTATCTAATATATACTGGAATAATAGGTGTAGTATTAGCCGGAGTTTATGCTGTATCAGCTCCATATAGATTGGCACGTATTCAAGCATATTTGGGAGGTGACGAAGCTGGTGGAGAAGCTGTATCATACCAACTAAAACAAGCACTAATAGCTATTGGGAATGGAGGAGTTTCTGGTGTTGGTGTGGGTCAATCTCGCCAAAGCCACATGTTTCTACCAGAATCTTATGGTGACTTCATATTCTCTATAATTGGTGAAGAATTTGGGTTCATCGGGCTATTCTTCGTAATTGCTATATTCGGCTTTATCTTCTATCGTGGTATGCTAATAGCAAGAAAAGCACCGAATGCTTTCGGTTATTTCTTATCAGTAGGAATTGTAGTTACATTCTCAATTTACGTATTCGTTAATGCTGGTGTTAATACTGGCTTACTCCCTACTACTGGGCTACCACTACCTTTCATTTCATTCGGTGGTACAGCCATCATCATCTACTCAATCGCTATCGGTGTATTGCTTAATATCTCCAAACAAGCTGGAGTATATAAGCACGAAAAGTCTTTTCTGGATTAAAAGTTTCATAATGGGTAACTTTTCG
>JBFHKR010000234.1:0-2916 GCA_041595255.1 Chlorobiota bacterium | reverse complement strand
CCAAGCATTTTGATGTTGAAAATACTACTTCGGGTACTCATTACCATAAAAATAATAGAGTACAAGACTACGGTGATGTAGAAAGAAGAAACTATGATGTACTTCATTATGATTTATCTTTAGATTTAAAAGATGCATTAAGATCCAATTTGGATGCACCGATGGAGGAAAGAAAAGGCTTTTCTGGAGATATTAGAATGACAGTATTATTAACTTCAGATGTTGATAGTATTGAGTTTGATGCTGCCAATATGAAAATTGGATACAGTACTGTTGATGGTGTTTTTCCAGACAATGTACCTGTTGCTGAGAATGGTTTAGTTAAAATATATGTAGGTGATCATAAAGCAGGTGACACCATTAATGTTTCGATATACTATACATCAATTGCAGATGATGAAGATGGCTTTTGGAGAAACCGTGGTATGCACATATATCACAAAGGATATAATGTAGGAAATAAAGATAGGTTTGATAATCCTGTTATAGTAGAGCATAATATAGCATACTCTATGTCTGAACCTGAATTAGCTCGGTATTGGATGCCTTGTAATGATAGACCTTATGATAAAGCAACTAGCTCAATGAGTATAATTGTTCCAACAGGTTATACTGCTGTTTCTAATGGTTATCTCGCTGATATTGAGGAACAGACTTCACAGTCGCTAAAGAACACTGTTTTATATAGTTGGATTAACAACGAACCAATTGCTACTTATTTAATGAATTTTGCGGCTTCAGTTTTTGATACTTTACAACAGACATATATTAAAAATGGAGACACAATACCTTCAACTCATTACTTCTGGCCAGAAGATAGAGATGACATTTATTTCACAGCAGTGAAATCGATGGAAACACATCCAGGAATGATGGATATTTTAGTTGATAATTATGGGACATACCCTTTTGCTACTTATGGGACAGTCTCTGTTTTCCCGTTCCCTTATGGTGGAATGGAACACCAGACAATGGTTACTCAAAACAGATACTGGTTGAACGATGAACAAGATGCTGGCTTCGTACACGAAATGGGACATCATTGGTTTGGAAATTCTATGACTTGTGCTACTTGGGCTGATATATGGATAAACGAGGGGGGCGCATCATACACTGAAGCAATATATCTAGAAGATTTAGAAGGTGAGCAAAGCTATAGAAATGTGATAGAAAGACAAGTAAGAGAAGTACTTAAGAGAAATTCTGACAACTCTGCAATTCCTGTTTATGCTATACCACTAAGTTCATTTTTTAATACTAATGCTTATTTAATCTATGATAAAGGTTCGATAATTCATAATCAAATGAGACTAAACTTAGGTGACGAACAATTCTTTAGAGTACTGAAAGAAATTCTAGAAGAGTTTAAATATAAATCTATAACTACTGCTGAATATAAGGATGCGTGGAAAGAGAAAGCAGTTAATCCACTTGTTGATATTGATACATTCTTTGAGCAATGGGTCTATAAACCAGGATATCCTGACTTTGAAATAAAGACTAAAGTAACTATTCTTGATGAGAATAAATTCGATGTATATGTGAATCTAAATCAAATACAGAAAGATAATCTATTAGTTAATCCTGATGTAACGGACGTATTCGAAACTCCAGTTAGGTTTAAGCTATACAAGGATGAAGATAATTATGAATTAAGCGAAGTTTTTGTGAATAAAGAAAAGAATCAAACTTTCTATTTCGAGAATACTTTTTTCCCTGTTAAAGTAGAAATAGATCCACTTAGTGTTTTACATAAAACTATTAATTCTGTGATTACCTCTGTTCAATTAGAAGATTATGTAGGTGATTTGGAATTGTATCCTAATCCATCTACTGATGGTGTAACACAACTAAATATGAATATTAAAAATACTGTTCAGAATGCCAATATTGAGTTAGTTGATTTACTTGGGAATAGAATTCAATCAATATATAATGGAAGATTGAACCCAGTTAGTATAGGATACAAAATATTTACTAATGGGCTAGCAAAAGGTATATACATAGTAAATATCAATTTAGATGGGGTTAATACGTCTAAGAAATTGATAGTTCAATAATAAATGAATATAATAATTTTGAAATAAGGAAAAATGTCCTTATGTTTGTAGTCTAATGATCGCGGGGTGGAGCAATAGGTAGCTCGTCGGGCTCATAACCCGAAGGTTGCAAGTTCGAGTCTTGTCCCCGCTACTAAAAGAAAATCCTTTCTCTTAATTGAGAAAGGATTTTTTTTATTTTACTTTGATTTTAACTCTAATTAGAGGGACAGAATTATTAGTTAATATTCAAGAACTGTACAGTCTTTTCTTCTTCCAAACTAACAACCTCAATCTTATATACTCCTGGTAGCATATTATTAGTTTTGAATATTAAATTATTAGCTGGTTCGAAATTAGTCTCGTAACTTCCGCCGTTAATTCTGATAAAGTTTACTTCTAATATATTACTATTATCTGATTGAACTTCAACTACATTTTTCTTTGCATCGACATTGACATTTACTGCTGCAAAAGTAGAAACACTAGTGAATGCTAAAGCTGCTAATAGAACTGTTAATTTTTTCATTTGAATTTATCTCATTTTGATTATTAATAATTATCTTATTTCTAAAAACGAGAAATTGAATTAAAAGTTCTAAAGAAAATAATAAAAAATTAGAAATAGCAATTTTAATAACACTGTAGTTTAAAAATAAAATTACTTGACATTATAACCACAGCTTTCTATTGCTTCGTTTATTACAGACTTGTCTATATTACCAGAATAGAAAGCTTTACCACTAGATAAGTCAACTTCAACATTATCTATTCCATTTACTTTAGTAAGCGAGTCTGTGACTGTGGCTACGCAATGATTACAAGTCATACCTTCGACTATTACATAATTGCGATTATCTATAGCTTTATCTCGTTT
>JBFHKR010000233.1:0-2953 GCA_041595255.1 Chlorobiota bacterium | reverse complement strand
CTTTTCTTCCTAGATAATCTGTAACTACAATAGTTAGCTCTTCTGTTGTTATAGCTGGTAAATCTATACTTAGTATATCATCCATTGGGTTCGGATATACTGATATATCATTTGATTTTTCACTTAGAACACTATTCACTACTTGTGGGTCTCTTAGAGCACACAAATCCCAATGTAATATATCATGATATTCAGCAGCTATACCAGTTGACGATGTAAGTCCTACATATCCATTACTTCCTTTATCTAGGGTAATATACTCCTCTAATGGGAAATCGGTCAGTTCTACTATTAGAGTTGAGGGTTTATCACTTTCATTCAGATATATTTTCAAATTATGGTTTTGGTATTCTATTCTACAAGTATAGCTTTGGGTAGAGTCTGATAGTATCGTTACTATGTCCTTATTCATATACACTGTAGTCTCATCTGTGTGCTTTGTTTTTAGTACACCCTTTCTATCAGGTATTTGAACAGCTAAGTGATTTCCATTGGGGTCGCTATACTCATCGTTACCCCAAAGATCTATCTCAATTGCAATAGCATTGCTTATACCATTGTAACCAATACCACCTCCATCTCCTCTGAATTCAGTAGGCAAACTGCCAGAAATGATAAATGCTACTCCGTCAGCTCCAGGTAAAGAACTATCAGCCAATATGCCAGTAGGTATAATACTTCGTTTAATGGCGTCCTCAGTACCTCCGCTAAATAAAAATGAGAATTCTGATTGGAATCCACCTGCTAGATTTACTTTCTCATCATAGAACATATACCCAAGATCAAACTCATACAAGCTAGTTAGACGAAATGCATCTTCTTCAAAAATTGGTTTATTAGTATGAAGTTTCAATTTACTAAACCCATTATCAGAGTTGAATTCCTCCTTACAAAAGTCGCTTATACCAAATACGGAGATGAATCCAGCTTGACCGCCCATTAAATTTGGATAAAGTGCGTCGCTTGTAGTAGGGAAATCGTTCGACTGAGTCCAGCCCGTTACAATTAATTTGTCATCTGTAAACAAAATATCTCTACCTTCTTCGTTACCTGCCCCACCTAAATATGAACAATATTTTAAATCTCCATTGTCATTAAAAATAGCAATAGCAACATCCATAGTACCTTTAAGTGTAGATTGGTAAGCATTGTTAGAGATTGGGATATCCTTGCTTCTAGTATAACCGGAAATTATAATATCTCCATTTTTTCTAACACTCAATCCACCACCTTTATTGTTAATATTACTTTCGGAGTCGGTTTGATTTCCTCCAAAGAAAGACCCCCAAAGCATTTCACCTTTTTCATTAATGTTCGCTAAATAAGATGAGTAATCTCCTGGATTTACTTTCTGACTAGTATTAAAAGAGGTCATTATTTCTTTACTATTAGTAAATGATCTAAAGAAAAAGCCGCCTTCATTATTTTCTGTTATTTGCTCACCAAAATCATTGCCTGTTCCTCCAAAAAAACTAGACCAAACTTTTTTGCCATCCATATTAAAAAAGGTAACAAACGTATCAAATCCACTTCCCATTTTTTTGGGGAATAGTGCTTGCCCGATGATAGGATAATCACTACTAGTGGTATAACCAGTTATGGCAATCAGATTAGAATTTTTATTTAAGGCTATATCCATAGCGAAATCATCACCATTACCACCTAAAAAAGATGAATAAACTAACTGACCATTTTTATCTATTTTGGAGATAAATGAATCCACTCCATTTAAAAATGTATTTTGTTCGGCATCTTTAGTAATAGGAAAATCACTACTATAGACTCTTCCAGTAAACCAAACATTTTCATCATTATCTATAACTAAATCATCTACTACATCATAACTTCTACTTCCGATAAAACTTGAATAAAGTAGCTCTCCATCTAATGAAAATTTTAAAATAGCTCCATCATAATCTGAGTTATGATTCTTTTGAAAAGCATTGTTAGTGACAGGAAAATTTTTGCTCCTAGTATCTGCAGCTATCCATAAATAATCTTTGTTACATTTTATATTTTTAGGATATTCTACATCATTTCCTCCTATATAAGTAGCCCAAACTACTTTCATATCACTAGTATATTTCATTAGTACTAAATCGCTACCTCCACCACTATAACCCTTTTGATATGCATTATTCGTTGTAGGGAAATTGTTACTTTTAGAATATCCATAAAAGTAAATATTACCATATTGGTCGGTGGCTATGCATTCTAAACCATCCGTAGATGATCCGCCTACATAACTAGAATATAATAGATTATCTTCTTGTGAATAAGCATTCAAAGAGAAGAATAGGAAAACAATTGTAAATAGATGTTTCATACTGGGCCTCTTTTATTGGAATATTGCAAAATATAAAAAAAGCGAATCATTTCATAACCTTTACGCACCTTTTACCATTCTAATATTATTTCGGAATATTTTCATTTCTGTTTTAATGCAGGCATTCGTAGCACCTATTACTTTCGCTTCTCGAATTATTTCATAACAATATAAAAGCGGAGGAATAGATGCCTTATTCATCTAACTCAGACTTACTGAAAAGGTTTACCTCATCGGAGCTTGCTAAGCTAACAGGCGATGAGAGCGGCACAACTATAGACACAGACAGAACTGATGTGGCTCGCGATTTGGCAGATGCTACTATAGACGCATCATTACATGGTAGATACGATGTACCTTTTGACGAACCAGATGCACTCATTATCTCACTTTCTATAGACTTGACTATCTACCATCTCTACCGAATAGAATATGGCGAACTGCCGCTCCCATCGGAGATAAACGGCTATTACGAAGAGTCTATGCAGTTGCTAGATGACATTCGTACAGGCGAGCTATACTTGGGAGGCTACACGGCCGGCATTGATGCTCCACCAACTATTATCAGCACCAAATCAAACGGTAATCGCCTCTATTCTGGTAATGTACTAGACTCTTATTTCGGGG
>JBFHKR010000232.1:0-2979 GCA_041595255.1 Chlorobiota bacterium | reverse complement strand
TGTAATTCTGACCATCTTTGCTAACTGAAATTATCGCAGGTTCTTTGAATAAACGTCCATTCACAGGATTCTTAAATACATTCTCAAAGATTGTGAAATCAGCTCCCTCTCCATCTATTATCAAATTATCAGTATTACCTACTATTATCTCTCCACCAAACCCGAGTGACAGCACTTCACTTTCACTTGCTTCTGCCACGTTCTCATTAGCAATTCTAGATGGTATTCCGAATATATTAGCAGGATAGAACTCCTCTCCTTGACCTAGGTTTTGTCCCTCACCTGGCGTGAAAGAGAATACATGATTGATAGTAATGCAATCTTGCGAAAACAGATTAATGGCGATTAATAATATTACAATGCTATATCTCATAGCTAATGGTTCCCCTTATATTACGTCCCGGCATTGGGTAGTTTAAAAATACTTGATATTGTTCGTCTAATATGTTTTGTAAATCCACACGTAATAAGAGTTTATTAGTAAATAAGTCGAGTTTATAAGAAGCGAAGACATCGAGTAGTGTATAATCATCTATTATAAGCCCCAAATCATTGTCTATAGTAGTGAATATATAGCTCTTGTGTTGTAGCGAAGCACCTACTTGAAATTTACTGAAATCGTAAGAAGCAAGCGCCGATACTATCTCCTCGGGAGTATATGGGAGTAATACTTTCTCTCCTTCCTCAATTCCTGATTTTATCAGCGGCTGTTGGTATATATAATTATAAACTATATTAAGTCCCTCAATAGGTGTCAGAATACTGAAAAACTCAATCCCTTGTGAATTGACTTTGTCTATATTCTGCGATTGCCAAGTAATAGGTCCTGTAGGAACTGCGGCGATTTGGTCACGAGTATTTGTGTAAAAGAGATTCAACCCAAGTTTTCCGAACTTAGGTGGGTCATAATCAAAACCAAGATTATAAGTAATGGAACGCTCTGGTTGTAGGTTCTGATTACCATAGTTTAGGTAGTACATCTCGTTAAAAGATGGTAAACGATATCCGGTACTTAGTGAAGCTTTAGTAACCAAATTAGCTTGCACGACTCTTGCTGAAGCGCCAATCATCGGCGAGTAATTACCCGAGAAATCAGAACTATAATCTGCACGAAAACTACTGTAAAATCCGTACTCTATTACCACGCTTTTCTTGGTGTAATTCATGTTCGCTGAGATACCAATATCATTACGGGCTATATCTTTGTTCACGTCTTGTAGCATATCTCCTGTAAGCTTATTCAGAGTTCCGTCTGCGACAAATCCATAGCGTAGATTTTTATACTTTGTGGCGAATTCGGTTCGTAGTTGCAGAGCATTATTATAGAAATCATTGTCCAATCCATCAGTGCCAAACTCTATTGCTTGCTCATTTTTGAATTGCAGATCACTGTAATTATAAACAGCTCCAATCTTGAAAACGGTGCTATCGTTTATGAAATTATCTGCTGATACTATAGCTGTCATATCCGACTCTTTTAGAAAAGCATTGCTCGGTCGCTGTTCTCCAGCTATCACCGGTTCTGGGTTTCCTCGCTCAGAAGTACGTAGTATAATTCTTGGCTTTATATTGAAATTACCCCACCCGAGAATAGTACCAAAATATAGGTCAATATTATCAACTTGGCTATTCTGTCTTTCGTAGTCTTTGTCACCAATACGAAAGCCGTAAGTACCATCAGAATCTGTCTTCCTTAGCTTCAAAGTAAATGGAACTGAGTCAATATTTTGTGTAATATCTGCTTCCAATATTCGATTTGTAAAACTATCATAACTCGCTGTCAACCTGTATCCATCGAATAGCTCAGTCTTGCTAATCATATTTACAACCCCAGCCATCGCGTTACTACCATATTGCGAAGAGGCACCACCTTTGGCGACTTCAATCCTATCCACCGAGCTTATAAAGAGCTTGCTAATATCTGCAATACCAGTTTGTGAGTTTGTCACCCGAAGACCGTCCATGAGAATAAGCGTTTGGTTAGAAGGCATACCCCGTAGAGAAACCGTCTTAATAGAGCTAAGCCCACCATAGTCTCGGATATTCACACCAGCCGCATATTGCAGTGCATCACTGACTAATATTGGGTTGATTCTATCAATCGTTTTGCTATCAATTAATTGACTGGATATATAGTTGAATCCTTGGTTTGTCAGCTCCTTTTTTGCCTCGACAGTAACCTCAGGGAAGCGCTTAGCAACCGAGTCAGTTTCTGAAAATACGAAGCAGAATGACGTCAAGAAAACAACTATATATATGAGTTTATATATCACTTCGTTATATCTATAATAAATATCATTTTTTCATTTTCAAATGTTTAAACTTGGGTTTGAGACTGTCTGGAATCTTATTCCAAACATGTTTAGGAATTCCAACTTCTCTCTTCTCTTTAAGTTTTTTTCCTTTTCTCCAAGTTGTAACAAATTCCCAATAAATAATGACTTCATTTTCGATTCGTATAAATTCCATCCAACCATCAGCTAGTAATTCTTTATCTTTATTAAAAACTTCAATTCCTGAGAAGTTTTCGAATTCACCATCTAAATAATCCATTCCATGTCCTTCAATACAACTTTCTGACCAATCAAAAATAAAATCTTCTGATTCTATTTTGTAATACATCAAGTCATTGATAAGCTGGTTTTCGACAAATTCTCTTAGTTTAGGCCCCATTCGAGAAGAAAAACCATATTTATTTCTATTCGTTTGTTCCATACTCATTATTTTATAACAACAAATCTAACAGCTCTAGTGCCATTGATAACAGCAGTATAGTTACCTGCAACTAGCCCTAGTGCGTCTGCGTTTAGAGCGATCGCACCATTAGAACTACCACTATGTGTAGCTACTATTTTACCTTGTGAGTTGATGATTGCTATGTCATTCGTACCAGCCAAATCATCAGACACTAAGTGAATATCATTAGAAACAGGGTGTGGGTAAACTCGGATAGTTCTTTCAAAATTATATTCTTGTTCG
>JBFHKR010000231.1:0-2989 GCA_041595255.1 Chlorobiota bacterium | reverse complement strand
GGGGTTTTAGGTTAAATAAAGAGACGTAAAAATATATAATGAAGCGAAATACAATCCCAAGACTATAACTATAGAATTTTTATATTAAAGATTTATTACTAATTTATTCAGTTCGTAAATTTCAATTTCGAGTTAAAAATGAAAAAAATACTATTTCTGTTCCTATTTCTGCTTGTTATAAACTCATGTAAAAAAGATGAAGCCGATGTTGTTTCACCAGGCAATGAATACACTCCAAAAGTAATAACAGAAACTTATGGCACTGCAAAGCTTGTTGGCTTTGTCAATGATAAGTCTGGGAATCCTATCTCTGGTGTTACAGTATTTTTTGGTGAAGAAAAGACACTAACTGGCTCTGATGGTGGATATCAATTGAACTCCTTATCTGCCGGTTCCAACAAAAGAATCTGGTTTCAGAAACCAGGTTATGCCTCAACTCAAAAACTAGCTGACATTAGAGAAGATTTACCAAATAGAATAGATGCTAGTCTATTTCCAATCGATAAAACAGGAAAAATGAATAACGACGGTGGGAAAATCGAAGGGAAAGATTTCTCAGTTGAAATTAAACCAGGTGGGTTTGTTTATTCTGATGGCAGTCCTGTAGAAGAAGATGTTATAGCAGAAGTAACTGCATTTTTAACAAACGAAGATGAATTTTTAGATGCTTTCCCAGGGGAGTTCCGAGGAACTAGAGAAAATGGAACCGAAACAGCAATCGAATCTTTCGGATTTATTGATGTTGTTTTAAAAGTGAAATCTGGCGAACCAGTCCAGCTAGCAGATGGAGTAACAGCAATAATAAAGATAAAAGCCCCACAGAACTCACCAGCTACTATACCATTGTGGCATTATGATGAAGATAAAGCGAAGTGGATAGAAGAGGGTGTTGGCAAACTTGATAATGGATTCTATACAGCAGAAGTTAGCCACTTCACTAAATGGAATTGGGATAGACCCTATAGTGAAACTTCAAAGATAGTCGGGAGAGTAGTCGATAATGTTGGTAGCCCAATAGAAGGTGCGAGTGTAGTACAAAAAGGAATAACTTATAGATTCCAAAACTCAGCAAAAACAAACGCAGATGGAGTATTTGAATTACTTACACCAGAATCAAACGAGTCAGAAATTGAAGCATTTTTTGATATTTACGGCTCAACAATAATCAACTTTACAACATCACCAAATAAGGGACAAGTTAACAATATTGGTGACATTAAGATTAATGTGAGTATAAATAATGTTATGCCGCCATTTGTATCGAGTAATGTATTTTACATCACGATTGGGCAAACAACAAAGATTAGAGGTAATTATTTTGGAAATCAAAAAAGAGCCAGTTATAAGCTATTATTAAATGGTAATGAAGTAGTAACAACTACTTGGCAGAATGATTTAATTGAATTTAATGTACCAAATGGAATACCAGAAGAAGGAACAATTCAAATTAATAGAGATGGAATGCTAAGTAAAGAAGTAAATTATAAAGAAGGTGATTGGACTTGTGAGATTGGAGGTAAAGTATATGATAATAATGACCTACCTAAAGATGGAGGTAGATTTCATATAAGTTTAAATCATAAATCGTTTGAGATTTTACCAAATTGTATTGGCAATCTTCAGAATTTAGAATTGATAGATTTTGGCCATAGTAAATTAACTACTTTACCAGAAAGCATCGGCAATCTTCAGAATTTAGAATATCTAGTACTTAATGGTAATGAATTAAGTAATTTACCAGAAAGCTTCGCCAATCTTCAGAATTTAGAATTGATAGATTTTGGCCATAATAAATTAACTACTTTACCAGAAAGCATTGGCAATCTTCAGAATTTACAACAACTTTTCCTAAATAATAATCAATTAACTTCTTTGCCTGAAAGTCTTGGCAATCTTAAGCAATTACGGGAGTTATACCTTTTAGATAATCAATTTAGTAGTTTACCAGAAAGCTTCGCCAAACTACAAAACTTGGAGAGGCTACAAATGAATAATAATCAATTTAGTAGTTTACCAGAAAGTCTTGGCAATTTAAAAAACCTAGGAACACTTGTTTTTAGGAATAATAAACTAATAAGCTTACCTGAAAGCATTGGTAATCTTCAAAACTTAGAATATCTAGAACTTGATTATAATCAATTAAGCAGTTTACCAGAAAGTATCGGTAATCTTCAGAATTTACAACGACTTCTCCTAAACAATAATCAATTAACTTCTTTGCCTGAAAGTTTTGGTGATCTAAATAATTTAGAGGGGCTTCATCTTCAGAATAATCAACTAAGAAATTTACCTGAAAGCATCGGTAATCTAAGTAATTTGAAATATCTTCAACTTAATTATAATGAGTTAAGTAGTTTGCCTGAATCAATTAAAAACTTAAAAAACTTACAAGTTTTAAATTTAGTTGACAACAATTTTTCTGAAGAAGAAAGAGCAAAAGTTGAAGAGTGGTTACCAAATACAAGTATTGGTTGGTAAATAATGGATGGTGCTGATAGTCGGCTTTTGATTAGTGTTGGGGTTGTTAGTGCAAGAGGTGGGGGTGATGGGAATACGGTCATAGCGAAAGAGTACTTCTACAGACTCAGCAACCATAGAACGGTTAGCTATTCTATAATTATTCCGACTTCGACCTACACCACCTAAATCCTCCCTCAAGGGAGGACTATATACGGAATAATTACTCCGTGCAATCCATAAATTCGTTTAATCCGTGATTCAGACAGAAAGAGATTACCCATGCCTTCTGCTTGGCAAGCACGTCGCTACGCTCCTCGCAACGACACGAGCTCTAGAGTGACATTTTTACGTGAGGTTTGGGGGATTTTAGACGTATGCACTTCGACTGTCGCTATTAGATTAGCATTATTATAATAATTAGATTTGTAAATCATTAATCAGGTTAAATATCTGAACAACCAAGAGGAGTTTAGGTGAACAATTTCGACTTCTAAACTGTAGGGTTTATACTGAGCATCAGTCCTTTACT
>JBFHKR010000230.1:0-2994 GCA_041595255.1 Chlorobiota bacterium | reverse complement strand
TTCACCTAAACTCCTCTTGGTTGTTCAGATATTTAACCTGATTAATGATTTACAAATCTAATTATTATAATAATGCTAATCTAATAGCGGAGTCGAAGTGGCGAGATGGAAGTGAAGAATCTAGGCAAAATGTAATTAATAATCCATGGTAACAAAGCCAAGGAACTGGTAATTATAAAAATGAATAACATCGACAAAAAGCTTAATCATAACCCTTTGAAACGTGGTGGAATCACTATGTACTCAAAGAAAAATGCAATAGATTTTGTAATCGAATGTAGTAAGAATAACATTAGAATACTTGGCATTGATGGGTTCTTTTTAACTACTGAAAAAACCCAACCGAGTCTAGAAAATAGTATTGATTTCTCGTTAGAAGTTAATATCCAAAATGTATATAAAAAAGCAATAGCATTTCTAGAAAATAAGAATGAAGAGTTATATTTTGAGATAGTGAATGTAACTGTATAATAAATATATACTGCCCCTTTTGTTGATGACTACAATTGTGGTTAGTTGTAGCTCCAGTAGTATTCATGACAGAGAAAAATTAGATAAACTACACATGTTAAAACTTATCGAAGACATTATAGAGAGGCCGTCTATTATAATTGAAACATTAGAAAACAGTCAGTATATAAAATGCGGTTACTATATTAGTAGTATTGAGAGGGATGAGAGGGAGCTAACTGGCTTTAAAAATGTAATAAACTATTTAATTAAGAATAATTATACTTTTGAGGTAATTGACGTTTATGATTATGAAAGAAAAGGTGATGCATTTGATATCACTTGTTCAATAGAGAAGCGTTATAAACTCTATTATGCAGTTACTAAAAGTAATGGGAATAGAGACTATATCACTTTTCAATTCTTTACAAAAAATGGAAGTATTATATTTGATGGTTTATACCAGCCAATAGATTAGAAAAATTATATAGACTTAATTAACAAAGATACCCCAAATGAAATTCACAATCAAAACAACAATAAATACTTCAGCTAAGAATATATATGATGCTTGGTTAAGTAGTGACGGCCACTCTAATATGACTGGTGGAGAAGCGACAGCGTCTAAAGCTATCGGTGATGAATTCACAGCTTGGGATGGCTATATCACCTGTAAGAATATAGAACTAGAAGAGAATGAAAGAATCGTTCAATCTTGGAGAAGTACTGAATTTGATGCAGCCGATGAGGATTCTCTAATCGAAGTTTTATTAGCTGAGAATAATGGAATAACTGAATTAACGCTTCATCATTCAAATCTACCAGAGGGTGAAGATCACTACAAGAATGGTTGGGACGAACACTACTTCCAACCAATGAAAGCTTTTTTTGAAAAGAAATAGAATTGGAATGTTTTTAATAACTAATGGGTTAATCGAATGGGAAAGATAGATATAAGAGAGTCTATAGAGGTTCAGGTAGAAGCAGAAAGAGCATGGGAAATTATAGGCCCTAATTTCTTGAGTATAGACAAATGGGGTAGAGGAATAAGTAAGTCTTGGGAGAATGAAACTGCAACAAAATCAATAGAAGGTGCTCCAGCTGGTGGTCGGTTTTGCGATTTAGGTAAATTTGGTATAGCAGACGAGCGTATTTTACACTATAATGATTCGAATCGAGAAATCTCATGGTCTGCTTCAAGTGACAAATTACCAGGTTTTCTGAAAAACCTTCAAAATGATTTGAAGGTAGAAGTTATTGATAGTAATTCTTGTAGAGTATCTACGAACATAACCGCAGATTTGACAGGGATTGGTGGTATTTTTCTAGGTAGTCCAATAAAGAAAAACTTTGGGAAATTATTAAAAGGATTCGTCAAAGATTGGAAAAGCTATGCTGAAACTGGACAACCCTCAGATACTAAGAAAAGGGAACTCTCTAACAAATAACAAATAAGTGAGAATAAGTCTGATTGGCTTATTTTTAGCACCTATCGCCCTACTACAAATTTCTTAGAAAACTTTTTATTACCAAAAGTGAATTGTAGTAGGTACGTGCCTGAAGCATTTTTTCCAATTGTTAAATTATAATTCTGTTTGTGGTGCAGCCCCTCATAAACCGTCGAAAGGGCATTCCCATTCAAATCGTATAACTCTATTTTCATCTGTTCGCCGGTAGGAACATCTAACTCTACGTTGATTTTGCCATCTTTAGTTGGGTTAGGATATATTACGATTTGGCTTTGTTCTTCGGCTAGTTCTACGCTAGTCAATCTATCTTTAAAAAAGATTTCGTTTGCCAGTAATTCAGCTTCTATTTTCTTTCTTGTATCCTCGTCCATATTAGGATAGCCCTCGTTTGGTGGAGTCATATTAATCTGAACAACGAAACTAGCAGATTGATTGGCAGGCAATACAAATGGTATAGTGGGCATAAAGAATTTTTGATCTGTTTTTTTTGTTAAATTCTCGCTCCATGAAATAAATGAACTCCTATATTCTAGATAATCATATGCGTTTGGCAATTGTCTATATCCAAGAACTTTTAACTCACGACTAAATTCATAATTATAGTCTATCTGAATTCCATGAGCAAGAGGTGTTTGTAACCATTTGAAACTAATATATCCAAAGTTTTCACCTTGCTCATATTCTTCCATCTCTGTTGCAAAAGATACATAAGAACTATCTTCAGGAAACAGAATAATATCATTATCAATTCCAGTAAATGCATTTGTAATCTTCGTAATATCTATATCAAATACAGGTGCAAACGAAAGACTTTTGATATCATTTGCCGTATTATTGGTAATCACCCAATTGATAAAAACTACATTTTTTTGTGCTTCATTTTCATAACTATAAACTCTAGTTTCTGCCTCAATACCTGCCTCTCGTATTATATTATTATATATTACCGAAATTGGATTGACATTCGTATCTGTGTCTTTGTAAATTGCTACTACATCTTCATCTGACTTGAACAGCGGCTTTCTGAGTGAACGAGTTCTTTCTGATTCATCTACTTTATAATCGCCATAGTAAG
>JBFHKR010000229.1:0-3003 GCA_041595255.1 Chlorobiota bacterium | reverse complement strand
TACTGTTATCAAGGTTGTAAGCTTCTATTACCCATTTGTCAGCTTCTTTAGTGTCGTTTCCGTATTGAATTTTATCAGTTACTTTCAGATAACCCCTCATTATATTACCATTAGATAATGTCTGTTCTACAAACATCGAATCACCAATAGTAGGAGGATATTTAATTTGAGGATTGGGAACGTTTTCTGTGGCTGCGAATAAACCTCTTTTGGGCGAAGTCACCATCACTATATTCGAATCTTGTATGCAATACACTTGGTCTAAATATGTAATCTTATATTCTTTGAACACCCATTGGATTGAGTCCTCTTTATCGAATCGGTTCGCAACACTATGAAGCTCAATAGTTTCGTGCCCTTGAGCATTGGTATATTTTACATCATATCTGAAATCAGTCATTCGGAAGTATGGCTTAGCAAAGGCACTCATTGTGAGTATTGCTATTATCAATATGTACTTCATAATTAACCTCCCTTGCTTGTGATATAGTAGGAATAATTCCAAATCTAATGAAATTTGTTGATTACATTATATCTACTAAAAATATATAAAGTTTATTACCTAGCTATATATACAAAAACCCTAAAGTTCATTTCCACTATTTCATCATCAAAAAAATATTTAAAGTAAACGAACCCAGATTTTTCCGAATAATAATAAGTTGCTCTATACTTTGGATTATCAATATTTATAGCTTCAATTTTCCAAACATCATTATCTTTCGTGTTTTCTCCATATTTGATTTTATCAACTACTTTCAGATAGCCACGAATACTAACGCTGTCATGTGCTTCACTGTTCACTAATTCTTTTTGCTCTACATAAATAGAATCGCCAATTGCTAATGGGAGCTTCACTTGTGGATGAGGTATGTAAACAGTATTTTTAAGATATTCACTTGTTGGATTTTTTAAGAAAACTCTATCAGAATTTTGAATACAAGTTTTATTTTCATTAATGATTACTTTACCATTATCAATTCTAAACTCCCACAATATCTTTTGTTCAGCCAAAAATTGATTTGAACTTTCTAATTTTATTGAATCTTGTCTTTCGATTAAAGAACTTTGTACAGTAAAAATAAAATCTGTGTTATTAAAATAGGGTTGGGATGCACAGCAGTAAACTGACAATATTAGAATTAGAACGTACTTCATAATTAACCTCCCTTGCTTGTGATATAATAGGAATAATACCAAATCTAATGAAATAGGGGGATATATCAAAGGAGAAACTGTTTCTTACATATTAATGCATTTGGTTTGCTTGGCAATCAGAAAACATTGATAAGCAAGATAACACTTACTACGACGGTTTTTTGGGCAAACGTCTATCCTGAACGAAGTGTTTTATTGATATTTCATCTGGTTTCATAGAATATCTATTTAATACGATTCATAGCTAACACTATTATAACTAGTTATTTAAATATCTCACTGCATTTCAATTAGTTTGATATTAATCCTTAGTATTTTCTCTTTTTGTTTAATCTTGTGTTAAACATAATTTTAATTTGCACGTTATACTAACTAATCATTATCTAAAGGTTAAATATGTTACGTGTAAATTATAATATTCAGTTCAAAAATAGAAAGGTTTCTCCTATAATTATTTCTATTACTTGGAAAGGAAATAGAATACAAAAGTCAATAGGTCAATCAATAGAAACTGAGTATTGGGATTTCAAGAAGAATAAAGCTAAATCTACATTCAAAGATGCTGTAAACTTTAATGCTTATCTACAAAGCATTGAAACAGCATTACAGAATTATTATTCTGAATCTTCTAGCTATGGTAATGTAATTAATAAGGGTAAGATAAAAAGTAAACTTGTCGAAATACTTAATAATGGGATTGTTGAAGAGAATAAGAACAATAGAGTAGTCCAAACATTTGAGAGATTTCTTAAAGAATACAGAGTAAATGGAAGTAAATTAAGAGCATCTACATTAGTTAATTATCAGAGCTGTAGAAATAAACTAAAGCTATTTGAAAAAAGAAAAAAGACTATACTTCAGTTCGATGATATTACTTCTCAGTTCTATAATGAATTCATTGATTTTCTTTATGAATCAAGTAGTAATAATACAGTTGGCTCTATCATAAAAAATCTTAAAACATATATGAAATGGACTCAGAAAATGAAGTTTCATAATAATGTCGATTACAAAGAATTTAAACCACCCTCAGCAGAGCCATCTTTTGGTATTGTTTTAACTAAAGATGAATATGATAGAATTTTAGCACTTGAGACAAATAAACCTGCTTTAGAGTTTGCTAAATTATTTATGATTGTAAATTGTAGAATAGGACTAAGATCCATTGACTTAATTGAAGTTATTAAGGAATTCGAATTAAACTCAAATAAAATAAGATTTTTCCAAACGAAAACAAGCTCACTACAAACATTAGTTATACCTGAAGATGTCATTAATATGATTAGAAGACTAAAAGAACTCTTTAGTGATGGTCTTAGTAGAGATTATATAAATAATAATCTTAGAGAAATTGGAAAGATTGTAGGAATGAATGAAATTGAGACTTCTGTTAAATTTTATGGTTCTAGAAGAGTAATAGTTAAAAAGCCTAGATGGGATTTATTAACAACACATGTTGGAAGAAGAACATTTGCTACAAGAGCAATGGAAAAGAGAATACCAATTCACATAATAATGGAGTTTACTGGTCATAAAACACTAGCTTCATTTCAAAGATATGTGAATCCTGCAAGTTTTGAAAATAAAGATATACTTAGTCAGCTATGGAACTAAAACTAATATTATCAAAACAATAAAATGATTTACCTAATAAACACACCCCACGCAGTGATCGGTGTGGGGTTGTTAATTTAATTTTCAAAATAAAAGATTACTATCTTCTACCTACTGGTAACCACTTTGTTCCATTATAATATAGACTTAAATTTGACCCAGCTGTGAAATCTGAAAAGATAGAGGTTCCATAATCCGCACCACCATCTCTAAATACTTTTGATTGTGGGT
>JBFHKR010000228.1:0-3036 GCA_041595255.1 Chlorobiota bacterium | reverse complement strand
GATCAATATTGATAGTTCCCCATTCATTATTATTAGGAACGAATATTGCAGAAGCTATATTCAGTGGATTTACAATTGGCTGGCTAGCAGTAGCTAGATCTTCACCAGCTTTTTCGAATAACAAGTCGTAAGTTTCACCACAGTCATTTGATATAAATACTTTTAGAGTATCAGTAAATATTACATCTTGAGTGAAGTAAGGAGGAGTATATTTATGATAGTTAAATGCATAATCAAATGTTACAGATTTATTTTCTATTTGGGTCAAATCAAAATAAGGTGAAAGTAAATCCTCTGAAAGACCTTGGCTAGTAAACAGCAAGATAGTATTGAATGTTGACATAGAATTGTTGCCCGATTTGGAAACATCACCATCTATGCCCCAAGTAAGTAAATTACCCTCAGATTCGTTGAACCAATCTTCTGTGTACTTTTCTTGTCCTTCAAAACCCATAAATAATGATTCACCTATAGATTCGCTATACATACTAATTTCACTCGTTACCGAATTGTTATTTTCATTCAAATCAGTCCCAGATGAAGGTTCTGCAATAACTTCAACTGTATTCAAACCTTCCGAAAGAATTAATGATTCATTTTGTAATGCTATCTCCAACGAATTAAACGGTTCAAGACTAATATCTTGTAAATATCCAGTTTCATTGCCGTTTATAATCACTTTCAGATTAATAGGACCAGATGCTATCCCACCAAAATTTCTAATAAGAATATTTGGTTTAAGAGTTTTTTCGCAAGTTCTTTGAGGTATTTCTAAATCAACTAATTCGATATCTACCCCATTGCGTAATGGGTTATTTACGAAATTAAAAAAACTAACTTCAATCTGAGATGGTGGTATCGTATGAGGCATATTCGGAATCTGAGCTCTATATACTACCCCATTTTCTCGAATTAATTTCTTTTCTAATTTTTGATTGATTTCTAGATAAGGGAAGTCTTCTTCACCATGCACTATAGCAATTGGGATTTTACTTGCATTCTTATAATTGATAGAGTAAGCCAATCCAAGTTCATTCTCCAAATCAAATATACCTTGTATTGCAGGTGTATTCAGTACTAATCCTTTAAACATCTCAGGATTATCTAATCCAAAGATCAGTGCACTACGTCCACCCAAAGAGAATCCTTGTAATATTATTTCGTCACTATCTATATTTGAGTATAGTGACTTAGCATAATTTATTGCTTCGGCTATTATTTGTTCATCTCCTAAAGGTGCATAGAAATCTTTTGACTGATCGCTACCACCATCAGGATATACAAAAATAGTATTAGGGATTACAGTTTGCCAACTCAACGAGCTATGAATAGCAGAGCTATAATTACTCGAATTGTCCCCCATACCATGTAGCCCAACCATAAGTTTATAAGTAGAATCAGGACTATAATTACTTGGGACATAGAACGATAGAGTTCTTTGTTCTCCATTGAAAGTAATTATTTCATTGAAACTTCCTGTTTTTTGGGCATAAGAGTTTAATGATAGTGCTATGCTAACACTCAATAGTAAAAGTAAAGTCTTCATAATTTTATAATTTTTTATATTATGTGAGAAAATCAATTATTGAACAATATTTTAGAATAAAAGTTACTTATTTCTTTTCAAAGTGAATAAGTCTGTACGTCTGTCTCTTAAGTTTTTTACACTTCCGAATTGATTTAGTTCCCGAAGCAAATCTATATCAACGTCTGCGATTAATATCATCTCTGTATTTGTCGTAGCTTCTGCTTTTATTCCACTAGCAGGAAAGGCGAAGTCACAAGGTGTAAACACCATTGATTGTGCGAACTGTATATCCATATTATGAACTTTAGGGAGATTACCCACGCTACCAGCTATTGCTACATAGCATTCGTTCTCTATTGCTCTAGCTTGTGCACAGTTGCGAACTCGGGAGTATCCGTTCTGAGTATCGGTTAAGAAAGGAATAAATAGAATATCCATACCCTCATCTGCTAATAGACGGCTAAGCTCTGGGAATTCTACGTCATAGCATATTAATATTCCTATCTTACCACAATCTGTATCAAACGCTTTGAGTTCATAGCCGCCTTGCATACCCCATACTCTAGCTTCATCTGGAGTTACATGAAGCTTTTCGTACCTTTCAGTAGTACCATCACGGCGACACAAATACCCGACATTGAACAATAGATTGTCTTTTATCTCAGGCATACTACCTGTTATTACATTTATATTATAAGATATTGCTAACTCAGATATTTTTTGAACTATGATTTCAGTATGCTTTGCTAGCTCTCTAATAGCTTCTGCCTCTGATAAATGATTATTCTCCGCCATTAGAGGGGCATTGAAAAACTCTGGGAAAAGAGCAAAATCTGACCTATAACCAGATACAGTGTCTATGAAATATTCCACTTGTTGCATTAACTCCTCTAAATCATTGTAAGGTCTCATTTGCCATTGGATAAGTCCCAACCTTACTATTTTCTTTTGGCTTGCTGCTTCTTTAGATTTCTTTTCATAATAAATATTATCCCACTTTAGAAGAACTGCATATTCGCTAGATTGTTTGTCTCCTTCCAAATATCCTTTTAGAATTCTAGATGGGTGAAAATCGTTAGAAATTTGAAAATTTAAAACTGGGTCATCTATCTCTTTTCGACGTACTTTTTCTATATACTCTTTTGGAGATATTTCATCTTCATATTGATGGTAATTAGGTATTCGTCCACCAAATGCTATTCCTTTCAAATTCAATTTTTCGCAAAGTTCTTTTCTATAATCATAGAGTCTCCTAGCTAAACGAAGTCCACGGAATTCAGGTTTGATAAATACATCTACACCATATAGTACTTCGCCATTTGGTTTGTGAGTACTAAAAGTACAATTACCAGTAATTTCGTTATAAGTATGATTACTATCTACTTTAGAAGAGTTAACCAAAATAGACAATGCACAACCCGCCAATTGATTATTTACTCTTATTACTACTTGACCATCTGGGAATTTGTCAATCAGTGTTTTTATCTGAAACTCTTCCCAATAATCAT
>JBFHKR010000227.1:0-3107 GCA_041595255.1 Chlorobiota bacterium | reverse complement strand
TAAACTTGACCCAGTCTATACGTCTGAGAATTTGGAATTATTAGAAAAAGGACTAGCTAATTTGGGCGCTCATATTAAGAATGCAAGGAAATATGGTGTTTCAGTGGTAGTCGCTATAAACCAATTCCCCGAAGATACGGCGGCAGAAGTAGAAATGATTCGAAAGTATTCTATTGAAAATGGCGCATTAGATGCCGTTGGTACAACGCATTTTAGTGAAGGTGGTATCGGTGCTTCTAATCTTGCAGAGGCCGTTATAAAAGCAGCAGAAACTGGATCTAATTTTAATTATTTATATGATTTGGAAATCCCAATCAAAGATAAGATAGAAACTATAGCTAAGAAGATGTATGGTGCTGATGGAGTGGAATACTCGGAAAAGGCAGAGAAACAAATTGAAAATTTTACAAGATTAGGATATGATAAAATCCCAATTTGTATGGCTAAAACACCATTGAGTATTAGCCATGATGCCCGTTTGAAAGGAGTTCCAACAGGATTTACAGTACCTATTTCAGAAGTCAGAGCAAGTGTTGGTGCTGGGTTTTTGTATCCATTGACTGGAAGTATTAGTACTATGCCCGGACTAGCCACTCGTCCTTCGTTTATGGATATAGATGTAGATACAGATAATGGTGTGATTACAGGGTTGGAACATTAGACCTGTACTTTAGAATATGTAGAGACGTATTGCATTTGTCTCAATCTATGTACTGTCACTCAGAGGTAGTGTAGCTTAAGCTTCTGTTGAGCGGTGTCGAAGGATGAGGTCTAGGAACATTAAACTCGTTACTATTAAAAGCAATTATAGATCAAAAATTTAAACATTTAGACAGTTATGAAAATCACTCTTTTAGCATTAATCACGCTTCTCACACTCAATATCACTTATGCCGATGTTATAACGGGACGAATTGTAGATTCCAAGACCAAGGAATCAGTAGTCTCTGCTTCAGTTCGTCTATTAGGTACTAGTAAAGGTACTTACGCTAATAGAGAGGGTATCTTCAAATTACCGGGGGTAAACAAAGGAGACAAATTAAAATTTACAGCTATTGGCTACCAAAGCGAGACGGTCGTTATCAGTAATGAGACAAATCTTGATATAAAGCTAGTTCCTGAAAGTGTTAAAATGTCTGAAGCTACTGTTACTGATGAAATAGCCGTAGAGGAAATTATAAAAAGAGCTGTAGCAAACAAAGAGGCGAACCAAAAGAAAATTAAGACCGTAGAACAGTCTCTATTTTCGAAAGTAAAAGTAGAATTAGGTGGAGCATTATATGAATTCGAAAATCCATTACCTGGTACAGGAGATAAAGAACTTGAAAGAGATTTATGGGAAAATATAATAGCAGAGACATACTCTAAAAGTTATAAAGACTTTGAAAAGAAAATCTCAAAAGATGTAATTATAAAGCGACGAAATACTGCAAATTTCAAACCTGAGTATAATCTTATTTCTTTATCTTCATTTGTTAATTTTTATGCTGACGAAATTGGTATTAATAACACGCGCTTTACGAGTCCACTTAGTGAAGATGCTCTAGATGAATATGAGTTCAAACTTATTTCAAGAGAGTTGTATGACGATAAATTTATTTATGTAATTGAATTTATATCAGTAAGTAATGTTTATCCGGGATTTGTTGGTACTATGAGCATTTTAGAGGAAAGCTATGAACTAACATATATCAAGGCAAAACCAACTAGCGATGACCTAATTGAGTTTATATCTAATATAGAATTTGAAGAGAAATTCGAAAAGATGAATTCTGATTATTGGTATCCAACTCTACTTAATACTACGGGTCAACTAAAGGTTGAATTACTTGCAGGGATGTTCGATTTCACTGCTACAGCAAGTGCTATGACAGTAGTTGAAGATTTGAAAATCAATCAACCATTACCTGACTCTATATATAAAAATCCTGAAAGAAGAGTAGTAGCAGCACCTGATGCAGATAGTGCTGCAACCGAGTTTTGGGCAAATAGCTCTTTAATCAATACTACTGATAAAGAACGTGAAATTTATACAAAAACTGATTCGTTAGCTAAGGAGTTTGCTGCCTTAGATAGTGTTAGAGAAGGCAGTTTTAAGTTCGACTACTCCCCATATTTAAGATTAAACAGAGTAGATGGTTTCACTATTGGAATTTCTCCAAAATTAGAAATTAGTCGCTACTTCAACCCAGAATTTTTTGGTGCTTATGCTATAACTTCGGATAATTGGTACTTTGGGGCTAAAGCGAAATCAAGAATATTAGACTATTTACAAGCTGATATTGGTTTCGAAAGAAACACTAACCCATTATCTGTTAATAACAACTCTGACATCTTGCTATCTTCTGCCACATCGCTATTTGTACGTGATTATTATGATTGGTATTTATCTGATAGAGTTGATGGTGGTCTAAACTTCAGATATGATAATTTAACACTTAGAGCAAGTTATAGAAACGAGTTAATAAGTAATATACCCAATAATAATCCGAAATTTTTTTCGCAATATAAATGGCGAGAAAACCGTGTGATTGATGAAGGTCGATACGAGCAATATGGAATTGCGGCGGCATATAATAATGGTGGTAATGTAAAACATAGTCGATTAGAATATAACCTCAGAGCAGAATATCAGATGGGTAATAACTTGTCAACTAACGAGAACTATGATTATCTTTTCGGTGAGGTAGGAGCAGCTGTTCCTATTATTAATACTGGTTTTGAACCAGGAAACATATATACTACTATCAAAACTGGAATATCGAATGATATGCCGAAACACTTACACTATAGGATGAATACTCAAATAGTAGTATTCAAGATAAGAGATAGATTCTTATCACCAGACTACACTAGGTTTGGTGGTTCAGAATTTTTAGAAATACATACTGGGCTAGACTTTTCAGACTTACTATGGAGGGCTATAGGTTTACCGAAATATAGATCCCGTGGATTGGGTTTAGAGTTGAACTACTCCGCTGGTTACTATAAGCAAGACGAGTACAATCTATATAGTGGAACAAACGAGAAATTTTACAATGAAGTAGGGTTCAACATTACTAAAATACCTACATTTATCAGTCCACTTATCCAACTAGAAGCTGGCT
>JBFHKR010000226.1:0-3131 GCA_041595255.1 Chlorobiota bacterium | reverse complement strand
TTTTGAATCAGTTTTCTCATCCAATTCATTATTAAAGTAAGAATGAATTTTTATTTTAGATGCTGATTGTTTTACCTCAATAAAACATTCTTTTTCCCCTTTTTCTCCTTGAAATTCAAACTTGATTTTCCCTTTATACCTTCCAGAAACATTAGGAATATTTACTAAAAGATTAAAAACAGGTATTTTCCATAAAACAGTATCATAAAAAGCTAAAATCATAGCTATTATCGTAACATTTCCAGGAGCTCTTAAAAATTCTATTCCTTTGGATTTTAAAAATGGAACAACCCATTCATGTAAGAGAAAATCAATGCCTATAGCTAATAAAATTATTATTAATATTAACCAAGTTGTTTTATAATATTTAAAGTTCAGCATGTTTGATTTATCGTTTAAGAGATATAACCCGTTCTACAATACCTTGTATTTTAAAATCTCTAGTTAGTATAATTGGTTGATGTTTTTTAGTTGTTGATTTTGGCAATAAAACTATATGATTACCATCATTTCTATATTCTTTTATTGTAGCTTCATCATCAATCAGAGCCACTACTCTATCTCCATTTTCTGCTGTTTGTTCTTGTCGTATTAATACTAAATCTCCATCATCTATATTAGCATTATTCATTGAGTCACCAGAAGCGCGAAGAATAAAATACTTTTTATCCTTTCTAATAAGCTTTGTTGAAACAGAAATCTCTGTTTCTATATTTTCTTCAGCAAAAAGAGGAAATCCACATGCAACATTTCCTAATACTGGTATGCTTACCATTTTTTCATACTCTTCTTCATCTTCAGCAACTTTCAGAATAGTTGGCTGCATTGAATCATATTTCTTTTTAGAGGTACGACTTTCTAGCAATTCAGCAACTGCAACATCTAATATATTTGCAATCTTGAACAAATCTTCAAGACTTGGTTGTCTCCTATTTTGCACATAAGAGTTAACCATATTGTAACTCTTTTCTAACCTTTCAGCCAACCAAGTTTGCTTAATACCTTTTCTTTCTAAAACTTCCTTTATGCGATTCATTATAATGAATTAAATTACAGTTATAAAGCTAAGTGATAATGATTTAATATATCATTAAATGAGATATTAAATACTAACATATTGATGTTATTTATTAACATTAATACTTCAAAGAATTATTATAAATGAAGAAAGACTCCCTTTCAGGAGTCTTTCTTTTGGAGAGGTTGAGTTATTGAGAAACCATAAAACACGTTAGAGTTCGACTGGTTATAACTCAACAGTATTAATCGGTTCAGTCAACTAGTACTGAAAAGGTTTTTATTTAAATTTGTGTAAATATTTTAAAGGTTATAGAATCTACCTTAAAAACTATTACAAATATTGCTTTTAATATTATTCTATACGTATAATATAATGTACATAAGCATTTTTCGAACGAGTTTCAGGTGACACTCTAGCAGCTCCACCCATAGCAGTTGTGGAAGTAGGTCCACTTGTATTATGAGCACTTGGATTATTTTCATGGGTAAAATCAGCAAATCGATGTCTGGAGAGTTGTGAATCGGCCGACTTATCTGTAGAACTTCTACCGACTTGATGAACATGCATCTGCAGCGCATCTCGTTGAAAACTTCCTACTTCATTTGAAATACCTCTTGTACTATTTCTAGATTCCGCTTCACTGTCTTTGTAATCATCAATTCTTGCTCCATTAACACCTCTAACAAATACACCTCTTAAGTCTGGTAATTTGAAAGACACTACTGTTCCAGATGAAGTTTGTCGATATGGACCCCAATAATCTTGCAGAACATTAGAAAGTGTTGGATAAGCGGTTACCGTTAAATATTCACCATTACAAGGTTTCCAACCATTAGGAATTGTAGTAGATGGACCTCCCCACATTATGATGGTTCCAATTGGTGGTTCAGTTTGTGCGTTTGCATTAGGGATAAGAAATCCCATTACTAATAAAATTGTTAAAATTGATTTCATAATATATGGATTTAGTTAATAGTTGCCTTACTAGCATAAACTTCATAAATAAAATGTTAGACCCATCTCCACTAAAAAGGGTAAAATAGTCTTAAACATTATACCTAATAAATAATGTCTAATCATTTCCAATGACAAGGAAATAAATAATATTGCTATTAATAATGCTTATTTGGGGAAGAGTAATCACTGTCAATCATGCGATTCTAATAAAGATAATAAAAATAATATAGAGTCATTCCACACACGATGCCTTCCCTCCTACTGTCGGTCAGTTAATATGTGTTTATTCATTGCTCGTTAATTTTTTTAATAGGTATTCATGAACCTCGTACCTCGGGTTCATAACCTTTTAAGAAGAAACTTTTAGAAGAAAAAAATCAAATAAGATGGTATCAACTTTACCCGCGCACCATCTCGCTCAAAAAATAGAAGATCTACAAGATCTTCTATTTTTATGCCGTATAATAGGTTTAGCCTGTCGCCATATGGGTTTAATAAAAGGTATTAATCCTCAGGGCAAACCCTGAACCCAATAATAGGAATCGACCTAAGGTCGAGGTATTGAACCTAGATCCCGCCGAAAAAAGCGGGATTAGTTCAACTTTAAATTTTCAGGGCGTCTTACTGACTTCTCAAAATTGAGTTTCACTAATAATACAATCTAAAATCGAGCAATTTACAGACATTGTAATGTCTTTGGTGCAATTCTTCCACAACATCCAACATATTATCATCTTCTTTAAATAGGTTAAAGAATGCTTTGTCAAGGTTTGAGCTGCTTATTCCGTTGAATTCCTTACCGTAACCAGAGACGGCTTTTGCGTTGGTGATGTCCAAAAAATATTGTGCTTCCTCTTCGTCCAAATCCAGGATTTTTGCGTTGGAAAAGTGTACTATCTTTCCTTTTAACCTTCCTTCAAAAATTTCCGCAATTTCCTGTAAACTGTAGTAATAGCCATTTAAGCATATACTATTGGCTTCACCTTCCATAACCAGATAGATGATTTCATAATCCTTAAAATTATGGTCATCCAAAACCAGTGCATTTAAACTAGCTTCCAGTTCTTCAATAGTGTCGCACGTTTTATAAATACTTGCTATTCCATATTTCATGGCCAGTTGCCCCAAGTTTTCCTGTGTCTCGGTAACTTGG
>JBFHKR010000225.1:0-3144 GCA_041595255.1 Chlorobiota bacterium | reverse complement strand
TTACCTTCTGCATCTAATAACGAACAATATGAAAATGCAAGAATGTTAGATGAAAGTAAAGCAGCAATATTGATTAACAATGATAAGATTCAGGACTCGTTACTTAATTCTATTAAACAATTAATTGAGAACGAATCTGAACTAAATATTATGTCTGAAAGGATTAAGGAATTTGCTCGACCAAATGCAGTTAAGGAGATAGCGGAGGATATTTTGAACACTTTGATTAGTTAGTTGATTCTAAAAACTTATCAATTGAATCAATTAACTTAGTTTTGCTTATCTCAATCCTTTCTTCACTATCTGACTTAATAACTATATTAATATCAGACTTAGGTGAGAACTTTAATAATTCTCTTTCTATAGATTTACTTAATACCATTACTGGTGTGTCATAAGTACCAGCGATATGTACCACAGAGGTATCTGCTGTGATAACGCCTTTAGCACAATGGATAAGTGGGAAAGTATCGATAATAGATTTAGTAATTGCTCTTTCTGTATTAGTTACTTCACTTAACTTTTGAGCTAAGTCATTATGAGTCGGGGCAGAAAGTAAATAAACTTTGATGTTTTTACTTTTCAAATAAACTAAGATCTCTTTAGCTAAATCAAATTGTAAACTTTTTGATTCATTACTAGCTGATATATTAACGATATAATATTCTTCTATTGTGTTTTGCTTAATTGTATTAAAACCCGAATACATAAGAGGAATATTTAAGGAGTAATCTGGAGTAATATCAAACGCCTTCAATGTAGAAAGTATCCTATCTTGGAAGTGAGTTTTATCTTGATTGAATTCTGAAACATCTACATCGAAAATAGAAGATTCTCCATTTACGAAGCCAATTCTCTTTTCAGCTTTAACTAATCCAGCTATGTAATATGACTCTGTAGAATAGTGATCTTTGGGCTCTAGAATAACATCATAATTCCTTTTTCTAAGCTTTTTCAGTAATAATATTAGCTTTAAAGGGTTCTTATCCCAAATAAATACATTATCCACATAATCGGCATATTTTAGAATACTATGATTGTCATTGCTAGCCAATACATCGACAACTATATTCTCAGAACTGTTTTTAAGCTGGTATAGTAGGGGAGTTGACAAAATCATATCTCCAATTCGCCCTAATCTAATAACTAGTATTTTCATAAATCTGTATCTTTATTTCACTCAAAGCTAATTAATATTTTTCAATTAATAATTTGGAATGAATTTTGTGTGTTATTAAATTAAAATATATTAAGTTGAAGGTATGAATATCAAAAACAATAAAGAACAAAATTATTTTGAGTTGAATGAACATAACTCACTCCAAGTGACAGTATTTACATTACTGATATTAGCAATTTCAGTTGCTTTCTTTTTCTTACTGCTTCCTGCAGCTGAGTATATGTTCGAAGGATACTTATTAGGTATAGTGACTTATGATGGGTCTCACGTTCATTATCTATTAGATACTGGTTCGGCTCAAAAGCCGACTAATATGTATTTTTCTTGGGCAGTGGATATATATAGAGGTACACCTCAAGAAGCTAGATATTGGTTTAATCCTTTCTTATCTCTTTCTATTCCTAGTTTGATAATAGGGTTATTTTTAGCTTTTATAATTTCTGCTTTACTACCACAAAATCTTGGCTATATTAGACAGAAAATCGAACGAGAAACAGCAGGGCTATTAGACGAAATTTGTTTGAGACTATATGGCTTCCATAGTGAAGAGGAACGTAATGTACTCAGAAAGCAAATTATGAATGCCGATCTTAGAGATTTACATGACTTCGAAAGAGACTGGCGTATGAGTTTAGAAGATTTACGAGTCTTAAATAAAGCTATTAAGTGGTTGAACGGTAGCTATATGCATAAGTTGATAAATATTAATAGTGGTTTGAAAGTTTATTTGAGATTCTATTTTACAGAAAGGTATTCGAATAATATAATTGGTGCGGTTTATATGGGTGCAGCTAGTTTGATTATTATAATCGGACTTAGAGGTTTGAAATTTATACCTGCTAATGAGCCTTCATTAGTTTTATTTGCACTTGGGTTAGAATTTACATTACTAATAGTATATGCATTCGCATTAATGTATTCTAGAAATGAAAGTGATGATCAGCATCTTATAAATTCCCACAATCAGAATAACAGTTCGGATATATCTGATATTGGTAATAGCCGTGAAGTAGAAAAACTCTTAAAAGCATTTGTAAAATCAACACCTAAGAAAGATTAATGCCACTTGAACTAATCGAAGAAAAGCTAAACGGTGTCAAACTATTTGCTCCCAAAGTATTTGGAGATAATAGAGGATGGTTTACGGAAAGCTATAGAAAAGATGATTTAGAAAAATATGGAATCAGTGTAGAATTTATTCAAGATAATCATTCTATGTCAACTAAGGGTGTACTTAGAGGTATGCATTTCCAACATTCACCACCACAAGACAAGCTCATTCGAGTAACAAAAGGTATTGCACAAGTCGTAGAGGTCGATATACGATTAGATTCTCCAACATTTGGTCAATGGGTTAGTTATGAACTAAGCGAAGAGAATATGCGTATTCTATGGGTTCCAGCGGGTTTTGCTAATGGTTTTTTAACTATTTCTGATGTAGTCGAAATGCAATACAAAGTCACTAACTATTGGAATGCTGATGGTGAATCAAATATTAAGTTTGATGATCCTGATATTGGAATTGAATGGCAATCGGATAACCCTATTATTAGTGAAAGGGATACGAACGCTGGTTCACTGAAGAATTGGAAAGAGAACGGATTCAAATTCTAGAATAAAAGCCAACCATGACTACCTGCTACACTACCGAAAATTGTTAAAAAGCTGATAGTTAATAATACCCAATGCGCCCTATGTATTATTTTGAATGCTTTATCTGGGTTATCAGTTGCGAACTTCCTAAAAATTTTATGCAAATAATAAGGCTCAAGAATAAATAGAATTACTGTAAATATTAGCCAGACTAATGTCATAGCATGCAACCACCAATAACTTAAATCCAAATATCTATCCCAAGCATTTAATTCATAAAGCATATAGAATCCAGTTATAGCGGTAAGAAGGGTAGTTATCTTAGCTTGGATTGCAAATCTTCCTTCAATTCTTTCGAAAGTACTTATTTT
>JBFHKR010000224.1:0-3167 GCA_041595255.1 Chlorobiota bacterium | reverse complement strand
GCGACTGGTGGTACAGCCGAAGCTGTTTGTAAGCTAGTGGAAGAGCTAGGTGGAGAGGTAGTACAATGTAATTTCCTTATCGAATTGTCTTTTCTGAAAGGAAGAGATAAACTATCGAAGTACAATATTGGCTCATTGATTAATTACAAGTAAATCGAGTTATAAAATGAATAAAATCGAAAAAAAAGAAATGCAAATAATTGGTCTTGAGTTAGAATCGAAGACAATTAATCTTAATGGAAAGTCAGGAATAGATATTAGTAAGTTGTGGGGAAAATTTGAAAAAGAACAGATATACTCTAAAATCCCCAATAAGATAAATAACGAAATAGTAGCTGTCTATTTCGATTATAATGGTGATTATACTGAGCCGTTTTCTTATTTGATTGGCTGTGAAGTTACCGATGGAACTGAAGCACCAGAGGGTATGAGAAAGATAACAATACCGAAAGCAAATTATAGGAAATTCCTCGCCAAAGGAAAAATGCCCGATTGTATAGGTGAAGTTTGGTATAAGATTTGGGATACAAAATTAGACAGAGCTTATACTTATGACTTTGAAATCTACGGAGAGAAAAGCCAAGATTGGGAGAATGCTGAAGTAGAAGTGTTTATTGGGGTAGTATAGAACCTAATCCAAATTATTCTTTTTATCTTGCTATTAATTCCTTAATTTCAATCATTAAAGATTGAAACAGGAACAATACAAAATGAATGAGAATCAAGAAAAAATAGACCGTCTTCTGAAACGCGTCGAACTACTTTCAGACAAGCAGTCATATTTTAATCAAGAGCTAAAATCTATACAGGCTGAACTCTATAATCTGAGATATAGTAAAAACGCTGATACTAAAGAGGAGAAAAGCCCACAGAATGTTCCACCCGTATATAATGTTCCACCTTCGTATAAAGAGGAGAAACAAGTTCCATTTGGTTATAAACCTCAAAGCACACCTTACCCAGCGAAATCTTCTGTTAAAAAAGAAGTTCCAACACCAAAACCAATTAATAGAAGTATGGAGAAGTTTATAGGGGAAAACCTTATAAATAAAATCGGTATTATAATATTAGTTATTGGGGTAGGGATTGGGGCTAAGTACGCTATAGATAATCAACTAATTAGTCCATTAACAAGAATAATTCTAGGTTATTTAGTAGGTTTAGGTTTACTAGGAACTGCATATAAACTAAAAGAAAAGTTCACAGATCTAAGTGCAGTTTTACTTAGTGGTTCTATGGCAGTTATGTACTTCATCACGTACTTTGCTTATAGCTTATATAGCTTGATGCCACAAATAGTTGCATTCTTGTTAATGTTCGTGTTTACAGTCTTTACGGTACTCTCCTCATTGCATTTCAAACGGGAAGTGATCTCTATTATAGGTTTAGTTGGGGCTTACTTCGTACCGTTTTTATTAAGTAATAACTCTGGGCGAGTCGAGATAATGTACAGTTACATGCTTCTGATAAACCTCGGAGTTCTATTTATTGCATATAAACAATATTGGAAATACCTCAAAGTATCTTCATTTGCTATTACTTGGCTTATGTTTACTAGCTGGTTTTTTGCCTCCTATGAAGAAGAACATTTCCTTATTGCATCTGTATTTATTACGGCATTTTTCTTGGTATTCCATCTTTCAACTGTGATGAGTAGTCTGAAAGAGAAGGATAGCAATGGTTATTTAGATATGACTCTAACTTTGATTAATTCATTAATTTTCTATTCCATTGGCTCGACTTTAGTCTATGACAGATTTGAAACTAATGAATCATTATCAATATTTACAATCATCAATGCAGCCATTTACTTTGCTACAGTACTTTCCTTAAGAAACAAAGAGTTATCAGATAGAAATTTATTCTATATATTTCTAGGCTTGGTAATGTCTTTCCTAACTATAGTAGTACCAATCCAATTCGAAGGAAGTTGGATTACTATACTTTGGGCAGCACAAGCTGTTTTCTTATTCTGGATTGGTCAAAGTAAAGATTTGAAATTCTATACACGTGCTGGGGTTATACTATTAACCTTAGCTACAATTAGCTTAACTCTAGATTGGGGTACTTTCTCTAATTATGGTAGAGGATATAACGAAAACTTAGTTACTTCAATATTTAACATCTATTTCCTTACTTCTATATTGTACGCTATTTGCCTAGGAATTATAGTTTATATAACTAAAGATAAAGCCGCAGAAGGACGCACAAATATAGGAATAATGAACCTAAGTTTATACAGCATATTACCAATCTTTTTGGTATTCACTTTATATTATATGTTCTATTTAGAGATTCAAGTATATTGGGAGCAATTATTCCATACGTCTAAATTAGTCGTGAATATGGAAGGTAAGGACTATGAACAAACGATATATAATTGGAATTATGAACACCTGAAAACTGCTTGGCTATTCATTTATAGTCTGGTCTTCGTCACTGGACTAATATTAATCAATAGGTTTAAACTGAAAAATGAGTATCTCACGAAAGCAACTATTTTCATAGGGATTGGAGTATGTTTCATCTTCCTAATAGGTGGATTGTATAACTTGAGTTTAATGCGTGACAAGTACATATTCAATAATTTAGATGAATATTTCACAATCGGGTTTATGAATATAACTTTAAGATATATCTCTTTAGCTGCCCTTGGAGTACTAGCATATTTGACTACAATCGAATCAAAGGTATTCAGTTCAATAAGCAATTATACAGCTTACAAAGACATTGCTATTCATACTATTCTCGTCTGGTTGTTGAGCAGTGAGTTGATACATTGGTTAGACTTATATTCTAGTGCTGCATCGTATAAGCTAGGACTAAGCATTCTTTGGGGACTTTATTCTCTTATGCTAATAATAATAGGTATATGGAAGGCCAAAAAACATATAAGATTAGCAGGGTTTTCATTATTCACAATAACACTTTTAAAACTATTCTTTTATGATATTACTTCGCTAGATACTATTTCTAAAACAATAATATTCGTAATAATTGGGTTGCTAATGCTATTTGCTTCATACTTATATAACCGCTACAAAGGAAAAATAGATGATTAGAAACCTATATACTATTTTAGTTTTTCTATTCGCATCTAGCATTCTCGCAGATAGTGCTGGTATACAAACCGTCGGGTATAAATTAGAGAAAATAGAAAAAGGGTG
>JBFHKR010000223.1:0-3168 GCA_041595255.1 Chlorobiota bacterium | reverse complement strand
TTTAGATTCACTTGAAGCGGGTGAAACAACACAAGTTAATTTTGGCCCGTTAGACTATCTAAATTTGGACCCTAATACTGAGTATGTATTAGCGTTCGATACTCAACAAGAATTCGATGAAAACTTAACTAACAATTATGGTGAACATCAGTTTTTCCTTTTACCTCCTTTCGACAGGGACTTTGTAATTGGACAAGTAGATCAGTATTTGACAGAAAACTTTTCTCAAATGGAGCTTCAAAGTACACATGCTTATTTGGGAATGGATTTCTATCCAGCTGGATCTGTAATAACAACATTTGATACTGAAGAATTTTCAACTACATTAGAACATGATTCTTGGTTAGTATTAATTGATTGGGATATTGTTTCCAAATACCAAAAGCCAGTAACTTATATGATACTAAGTGAAGGACAAGATCATATTTTTCACGATGTTAATTGGTATCCTTACGTAGATGATTGGTTATGGGTTCCAGACCCATTTAATCCTGATGGTATTATTTTCGGTGATCCACCACTATTTCTCTCTCAAACTATAGAGATAGATTACGAGGTACCAGTTCCAACTGAAAAAACAGATTCGGTTTGTGCTATAATAGTCACTGGAAAAGATTCTGTACTCCAATCTGCATTGGACTACGACAAGAAGAATTTGCTCTGGATATTACAGAAAAATGGAAATGGCCAAGAATTATCAGATGACAATGTAAAGTGCCTGAATGGTGGTACAAAAGCTGAGATAAAAGCTGCCATAGAGGAACTAAAGAAGAACTATAAAAAAATATATTTCTATTACACAGGTCACGGAGCCAAAGATGGGCGAATGTGTACCAATGACTCGTCTAAAAATTGGATGACTTATGATGAACTGTTCAAGGATTTATTTGGAACAGACGCAACAGAAATAGTAGTTGTGGTAGATGCTTGTTATGCTGGTACTGCTCTAAAAGCAGCCGAAGACAATAAGGATAAGAAAGGAAAGAAAGTTGAAGTTTTTACTTCATCCGATAGCAACAAAACATCAAGAGTAGTTTGGTATCATCTAACTGCAGATACAAATGTAAAATGGTGTGAGAGTTTCTTTACCAGAGCTATAACCCAGTGCAGTAAAGATACTTTGGCAAACACAGACAAGGATACCGTTATTTCATTCAAAGAAGCTTTCGATTGGGCAAGGAAACAAAATCCAACGTTTGGTTCTGATTCACTCAATAAAAGACAAAATCCTCAATCTTTTACTGCTGATTCGCGAGTTACACTAGAGACAATTAAAAATTGGTTAACTGACTATTTGAATGAAAATTATAGTGAGTTAGATCTCACCAAGATATTAGGATATGCTTACCCTAAGTTGCTGCCATCAGGAACGGAGATTGTTACTTTCGATACAGATGAATACTCCATCGTTTTAGATTATGAATCATGGTTTGTGATGTTAGATTGGGATCCACAAAGTAAATATTCTAAACCGGTTCAATATCTATTCTTTGATCAGATAAATGATCAACCGATAATAGAAGATGTTAATTGGTTTCCAGTGATTGATGGTAATACGTGGCATCCAGATCCTTTTGCACTTATCCCACCACCAATATTAATCGGTGAACCTCCTATATTTTTGCCACCACCATTACCGCCATTGGATATAACGGGACCAGTTCCTAATCCAACTCAAGATTCGGTTTGTGCTATAATAGTAACTGGAAACGACTCTACTATGCAAGGTGCATTTGACTATGACAGAGATTGGATAAAATGGTTCTTACAGAAAAATGATGTTGGTGAAGAATTAGGTGATGGAAATGTAGAAGTTCTAGATAAAGCAACCAAAGCAGAAATAATAGCTGCAATAAAAAAATTGAAAGAGAATTATAGCAAAATATATTTCTTCTATGCTGGACATGGTTCTAAATCTGGAAAAATATGTACAAATGACTCTTCGCAACATTGGCTATCATATCAAGAATTATTTATGGAACTTTACTGCACGAAGGCCTCTGATATAACTGTGGTACTCGATGCTTGTTATTCTGGTTTAGCAGTAGCTGCTGCCAAAAATGACACTACAAGAGGCAAACGAAAAGTAAGTGTCTTCACCGCTTCTGATTCTACTAAAACATCTAAAAACGTGTGGTACAGATCAACAACTGACACAACTAATAGATGGTGCCAAGGTTACTTCACTCGTAATTTTGTGTTATGTAGTACAGATTCATTAGCCAATAAGGATAAGGACTCGATTATCACTTTCCAAGAAGCATTTGATTGGGTAAGAAATCAAAACCCAACTTATGGTAGCGATAGTATAAATACAACTCAAAACCCACAAGGTTTTGTCGATGATACTCGTGATACTACCACATTAGATATTGAAGCTATATTAAGATTAGCAACTCAATCTTTATTTGATGAAAGTCCTGAGGGAGCTATAGTATATTGGAATCCATTGCCATTAGAAGGTGACTGGGAAGTTTATCCTATACATTACCCTGAGTTGGCTTTACCTACTACGCAGCAAGAACTTTATTATGGATGGATTGACTGGTACCCAGGATCAAGTTTCGAACATGAAACTATCTTATATTCTTACGACCCAGTTACAGGAGAACTACTTACTCAACCTGCACTTTGGTATCCTATTGCTATTGACCCATTAGGGAATGAAGTATTACTCGAGGACCAAATATTACACGGTGAATTATTAGACCTTATTAATGAAACTCCAGCAAACACTATTTCTGATGAGGCCGAAAGTGTAGAACAGGATCAAGTTTGTGCTATATTAGTTTCTGGAACAGACAAAAGATTATCCAACAGAGATGATGTATATAGACAACAAGTTACATTTGAATGTAATATAGAAGAATTTAAAAAAGAGTTAACTAAAGAAAAATTGGGACCAAAACTTGAAGATAAGGATGTCCAGTTGTTAAAAGGAATTGGTAAAGATTCCCTTTGTTCTATTCTGGAGAATATGGTAGGAAAATATAAGAAAGTATATTTCTATTATTCTGGACATGGCTCTAAAGATGGTAAAATGTGTTTAGGAGATTCGAAAAAAGATTGGTTGAGCTACAAAGATCTAATGAAAAAGATAAGTGATATAAATGCTGAAGATAATTGCATATTAATAGATGCTTGTTATTCTGGTCTTGCTTCGGATTA
>JBFHKR010000222.1:0-3242 GCA_041595255.1 Chlorobiota bacterium | reverse complement strand
GGTGACGGTGGTGACGAGGTTTTTGGTGGTTATAACAAATACTATATGGGTAAGATTAACAGAGCCTATACCAATTTAATACCTAAAGGCCTTCACGGTCTTATTTTAAACTCCACAAAGCCATTATTAAAAACAAAAAAGGATAATAGAGGTATAAGCTATAAAATAAATAGGCTAGTGAATGCTGTTGATTATTCAAATGATTATTATTGGGATATTATTTCTTTAGGATTTCCTTCAGATACATTATCGGACTATTTAATGCCGGAATTCTTAGAACCCTTACCATTTGAATATTATAAAAAGCTCACTGGTATAACTTCTCCTAAAAATCTTAAAGATTATAGAGCAATAGACAAAACTATGAGTCTTGAAGGTGATATGCTGGTAAAAGTTGATAGAACAAGTATGCTAAACTCTCTTGAATGCAGAGCTCCATTTTTAAATAAGAAATTATGGAATTATACAAATACGCTACCTGATTCATATCTGATGAATGGTTGGAATAAAAAATTCATTTTAAAAGAAGCATTTAAAGATGAATTCCCAAAAGATTTTTTAAATAAATCAAAAGCTGGTTTCGGAGTGCCTGTAGGAGATTGGCTGCGTAAATCCTTGCGTAAAGATTTAGAGTCCCATATAGATGACAAGTTATTGGATTCTCAAAATATTTTTCAAAAAGAAAGTATTAAAAAATTAGTAAGAGATCATTTAAATGGTAAGGATAATACCTTTAAGGTTTGGACCTTTTATTGTTTTCAGAAATGGTATAAGAAAAATTATTCTCCTTTATAAGAGATATTTTGAAAATCGATAAGGAATCTGCATATATTTAGAAAATTGTATAGAATCGCTAAATACTGGTTGACAGAACTAATAGATTTTAATATGGTAAAAGAACTACTATTTATTAGGGAAACACTTGATGTTAATGTACAGAAAGCTCTGTAAACACTATAGATTGTCTTGAAAAAATATGTTTAACACATTATTTATGTGTCTTGCTACAAATCTTATTTAATGATTATAAATAACTATTAAACCTACTAAAAACATAAATTCCAGAGGATGGTAATCCTCTGGAATTTAAAAAGTGTTTTAACGGTTATTTAGAACTTTATAATGTGAAAAAATTAATTACAACTATTATTAGTTAATGATAATTCATTGAGATTATTTGTAGAAGCAATTTTTATACATTCAAATCCACCAGTTGTTGGATACTTAATAACATTATTTTGAATTTTGGTATTAATATTTGTACCGTTTAATAATATCCCATGGTTATTAGGCGTATTTATTTTATTACCACTCACTTCAACGTTGGCGGTATTACCAACCCAAACTGAGCCAGTTATGGAATTACCAACAAATTTAATAATACCATTGGTAGTATCAAAACCAGCATATGATCCAGGATTAGTTGAAATATTGTTACTTATATTAATAGTATTGTTTTCTTGACCTAAATTTTGGTTAACAAAAGCAAATGCGAAACTAGCGCTAGGTACAGATATCTCATTATTATATATATCGACATTATTTAAAGCAGCCAGATGCGCCGAAAAGCCTATACTACCAGGTACAGTACTAGTAATCTTATTATTGTGAATCTTTACGTTTAAAGGATTTTTAAACTGAAAGGCAGTGAAACAATTGATTAAGGTATTGTTAGTTACTTCTGTGTCTTTATAATCAGCATTAATTCCTATAGTATAGCCATTAATGGTGTTGCCTGAAATTAAATTATCAAACACCACTTGATTTATAGAACTACCTCCTATTGCTGGTTTATCACTAGATTTTTCAGAAGCATTAAATGTATTATTTAATATTTTGATATTGGATGCTAATGAAAAGGTTATTTGACTTTCCATATCATTATTTTCAAAAGTGACATGATCGCCGGCAAAAACAAGAAACCCCCCATTTGCACTACCTCTTTCTTTATTATTTCTAACAATTACATTATTAACCTTTTGATATTCTATTAATTCTCCAGTAATTGGATCTCTCGACCTAACAGGCTCAAAATTCATTGCCCACCTAACAACACCCGCATCAGATTTAGCGGTTGGTTGTGCCGTATCTATAAATTCATTATTTTCAATAATTATGTTAGTCCCGTCTGTAATTACTAAAGACATCATTCTGTTCTTATCAAAAACACAGTTCTTTATCAATACATTATTTGTAGGGTTATAATCTGGATTAAAAGTAAAACCATCAGAATTAATAAACAATCCTCCAACAGATGCCATGGTAAACTTTACACCATCTACAACAACATTTCGACCAGATCTTATATGCAATAAATGTGAACCATATTCTTCATTTTCCTTCTGATAGACTCTGATATCTCTATCACCATAAAGTACACCTCCTCTTATGGTAACATTTTCGGCATCATATACTACTAATAATGCAGGAACCTTTTTGTCACCAACAGGATATTGACGTAGAATCGTTTCATCAGTCATAATTAATTCAAAATTGGAAGGCACATTCACGGCTTCTGAAGGATAATAATTTTGATTAGTGGTGGTACTTGTAACAAAAGAAGTTTCAAAATAAGCGTCCATTTTATTTATTTTAAATGTAGTGACACCCATATTTCTCGTCTGTAGCATCATACCATCCAAAATATTATTATTTTTTTGAGCAATGGCAGAAGTTGTCCACCCTTCCACAATCCCCCATCGTTTTGGATCAAAATTAAAAGTAGTATCCTTCATTTGAGGCTTCGTGCCAGCAATCGTTAAGCTTGAGTTTAAAAGCTCCCCAGAAACCACATTGCTAGTGCCAAAATTAATGGTTCCGTTTACAATATCACCGCCTTCGTAAACTAAGGTGACACCAGCTGGCAGGGTAATGCTTTGGCCACCAAGATCCATCACGCAGTTAATGATAACAGTTGCATTAGCTGCCACATTGCTTAAGTTAAAATCGCAAGGAGTTGTTACTCTAGGGATGGCTACCGTATCATCGTCGGCAGGAACTGTAGTATCATCTTCTACAACCACTTCTGAAGTAGGTTCTACAAATAATTCTTCATTATTACATGATACTAGCGCTAGCACCATGAAACATAAAACATACATAGGTTTAATAATTAGTTTCATAAGTTCTCGATTTGGGAGGGCGTTAATTATTGTTTTCAAAATTAAAATTTAAATTACTATTATCGTTTAAGTGATTTCTATTTTCGATGAAATACAAAAGGCTTTCAAAATAAAATAGTT
>JBFHKR010000221.1:0-3269 GCA_041595255.1 Chlorobiota bacterium | reverse complement strand
ATCCAACTGGTTTGAGATATTGTATAAACTCTGTTTCTCTAGATTTTGCTCCAGATACTAATCAAAGCAAGAATAAATGAGAGAATTCATAGAGGTACTAGAGCAAAAACTAGGCTCTGAAGATCAGAATATAATTGATAATTGTAATCAAATTTTAGTTCAGCAATACCAAGTATCTCCTGATGCTAGAGAAGAAGTAGGATATTTTTTACATCTTGTTAATCAAGGACTATACCCTAAAGAAAATATCTATGATTTCCTCTATAAGTTCATAGATTTCTATTATGAAGATGCAGAATATCTGTTCGACTACGCTAATATCATACTCTATGCCGTTTCGGTAGAGTGGATAGATCCTATTATAGGGTCTAGACTAATAGGGTCTATATGGACTGTTTTGGGGTACCCACCCGAATTAACGGACTTTATAGGTACCGAAGGTGAAGTAGAATATCACGATAACCGATTGCGTAATGAAGATATAAGCGAAACGGAAAAGCTAGAAATTAATGGTAAATTAGACCAGATTAGAACTAAGTTAATAAGAATTGCAAAAGAATATGTGGAAAATAATACCTTTTAATCTTAATTCTTTTTACAATTATTCCTACATTTCTTAATTTTGGGGACTAAAGGTTCAAAATAACAGAAAAATTATGAAAATCGAAACGAAATACTCACTGCTTACATTCTACAAATTCGTAGATATTCCTGACCCCAAAGCCGAAGTGGCGAAGCTTTACCGCTACACTCGTGACATAGGTCTGCGTGGACGAATATTCATAGGTGAAGAAGGAATCAATGCACAGATAACAGGTAATATAGGGCAGTTACATGCTTTACTACTTTACTTGGACAATAATGAGTATTTCAAAGATATACCCGATATAGATACTAAAGCGACCAGAGTGGACGAACACAAATTTCCTAAAATGATAGTCCGGTACAAAAAAGAAATAGTAGCACTAGGAGAGGTTTACTCAGCCGCTGATATAGAAAAAGTAAAAAGCAAAATGAGCGTAGAAGAGTTCAAAAAAGTGATGGACGAAGAGAACGACGACTATCTAATACTTGATATGCGTAATAACTACGAATACAAGCTTGGGCATTTCAAGAAAGCAATTCCAGCTGGTACAGTTAGTTTCCGTGATTTGCAATCTATCATAGACCACTACAAAGAGCAATTCAACAACAAGAAAATAGTAATGTATTGTACTGGCGGCATCAGATGTGAGAAAGTCGCAGTTTATTTAGACAAGCAAGGATTCAAAGACGTAAAGCAGCTTGACGGTGGTGTAGTCAAATACGTAAACAAATACAATGACGGCAACTGGCTAGGTAATCTCTATACTTTCGATGATAGAGTTAGCACAGACATCGGCGACGAGAACACAAACGTTATAATATCCGAATGCCACTACACTGGACAAAAAGCAAAGAACTATTACAACTGCCGCTATGGTCCTTGCAACGCACAGATAATAGCAAAACCCAAAGAGTACAGAAAGCACATGGGTTTCTGCTCTGAGGAATGCTCACACAAAGCAAAAGAAGATATTCTAATACGCGATGCTAACTTCGACCCTATCCAATATAAGATGCTGAGAAGCGAAATAAAGCAAGACAATAGCAAGCGTGAACAAATAGTAAACGGCATAGCTAAACACGTAACGGAGTGGCTAGAAGGCGTTGAGTTCAACCATAAAACCCCAATAAAAGAGCAGATTATATTGCCGGTAGTGGATTAGAGTTAATTAAATAAATAAATAAAAGAAACTTTAGAGACGTAATGTTATGGCTGTTTATGGTCGTACAACACAACAACCGCTTTTAACTAGAGGACAATTCAACTATTGTATAGAATATAATGATGGAGTTAGTCATTCAGGACAGTTTTGTGTATTTAGTGATGATATGATTAGTTTTTCTTGGGGAAAATTAAAAACATTCTTCACTATTAACCCAATAACAAATGGAAGTGGAGGTTCCTATGTTCAAGGAAGTGGAGATACTGTAATTGTCGATTTAACTACAAGAACACTCTATGTTCACATTCAGGGTATAGATTATGAATATAATATTTCTAGTTTCTACGCTTTTGACCTTAATAATGGTGGTCTAGAACTAGAAGAATGGCATCTATGGGGTAATGGAACTGAAGGTAGAATCGCCGTTAGAAAACCAGAAAAAGTTATCTTTTATGAAGAAGATTTAGCTCAAAACCCAATGCCAACGGAGAACTTCACTAGGGATATACGAAGAAAACACTATGAGTTCAAAGACCACTTAGGTAATGTAAGAATTACGTATTCGGATCTTAAAAACATGGTAGCTGCTAATGACTTTGCTCTTGATTTGATAAACACAACTGGTTACTACCCGTTTGGTATGCAGATGTCAGCAAGAACTTTTACTAATACTGATGCAATATTTTCTGATGAAGGACATCGTTATGGGTTCCAAGGGCAAGAAAAAGATGATGAAGTAAAGGGTGAAGGTAATAGTGTTAACTACAAATACAGAATGCATGATCCTAGGATAGGACGCTTTTTCTCACTTGATCCTCTTGCTCCTGATTACCCTTGGAATAGTCCTTTTGCGTTTAGTGAGAATCGGGTTATTGATGGAATTGAGTTAGAAGGATTAGAATATGCAACTTTTACTATTTTAGTTGTTGATGGTAAGGTTACGGATATTCACACTGTAACAGATTATGAATTAAAAAATAAAAATAGTCGGGGACCTGGTATTAGTTATAAATATTATCATATAAATTCGTTTACAAATTCGCAAACACTTATTGAGGAGTTTGAGCAAAATAGCCATGGTATTTATCAAGGCAATAACAATCCGAAACTACCTAAAATAGGTGGAGATTGGAACGATACTTATTATAATTATGATCTTGAACCAATTGATGAAGCAGATGCTAATGCTAAACAACATGATTTAGACTATGATGTATTTGGATTAGAAGATTTATTAGGAGTTTTAGATGCACGGTCAACAAAAGCTAACTACGATTATATTGATAGAGCTAAAGATATTCTTAGAAGGTTCGATCTAGGTGAAATAGATGAATATACAAATAAGAAAATCTCTCAGGAGACTGCGGATGCTGCAAATTTCGGTTTGCAAGGTTTTAAAATTGCAGAATATTTAAAAAATGATATTAAATATGAAAAGCCACATCCTTAGAAATAAATTTTTATTAACGATTTCAGGAATCATTAGTTTTCTGTACTGGTTTATTCCAGTATAGTTTGATT
>JBFHKR010000220.1:0-3287 GCA_041595255.1 Chlorobiota bacterium | reverse complement strand
CCGAAAATTCTAGAAAAGATAAGCTCCAATTTGTGCTAGATTTACCCGCTAACTTCGAACCAGATGAGGACTACGAGTATTCGAACACTAACTATTTGCTGCTCTCTAGACTAATAGACAAAACTGTTGGCTATAACTATCACCAGTATATCAAAGAGGAAATATTGAATCGTTTGGAGCTAAATAATACTTACAGCTCACTTAGTGAAGTTAATATCGATGATCTTATGAGCGGTTACTATGTTGGTTATGATGAAGATATAAAGACGAATGATTACGGTATGATGATAGCAACAGCCGAGGATGTAGGTAAATTTTTACGAGCACTAGTCGATGGATCGGCGTTCGATGAGGGTGAACAAGAAATCTATTCTTCGATCTACAAATATGAACACGGCGGTCTAATACCAGGTTATCAATGCCTTGCAGAATATCACGAAGAGATAGATGCAGTCGTAGTTCAATTCATAAATACTACTAACTTTGATGGTTATGAATGGAATTTATCCGAAATTGTAATCAACCGAATTGTAGAAATACTGAGAAAGTAATAGAAATAGAGATAAATTGGATATACTTAAGAATATACTATTAAATAAAAAAGAACGAACAAGTTTTATTAAGTCATTTCAGGAGAGAGTTTGGAATGGAGAGGAATTCAGTTCTGATGAAAGAATTAATGAAATACTAAGAGATTTAGCGCTAAATTTAGACTATTATGAACCCGACAAAATTTTAAGATCAGAGAGTCCTAGTTATTATGGGGACAAAAGGCTTGAATCAGAAATTACGGATGCAATAAAGCTAATAAATAGAACAAACACAAGATGACAAAGATACTTATTATATTATTGTTCTACACGTCAACTACATTTGCACAAACAGATAGTTTTACTATTGAATCATGGGTAACTCGTTCATTAGAGCAAAGTAACCTACTTCCTATGTATGGTGAACAAACTTTTACTGAATCACAAACTAAAGCCAATGAAAAGTTTTTGTCTAGTCTGAAAATTGGGAAATTAAGGGCAGACGCCAGAAGAAGTAGTAATTCTTTTGCAGAAGTTGGATGGGATTATCTTTATAAAGGACATCTTGATACTGCAATGTTTAGATTCAATCAGTCTTGGCTAATTGATTCTACCAATATTGCACCATATATTGGGTTTGGAACGATTTATACGATTTTAGGAAAAACTCTTGTAGCCAATATGATGTATAATAGATACAGTAAAATTGTACCCACAAGTGATAAAGATTTTTTAACAATAATTAATACTAATCATAAATACTATAGAGACTTAGAAAAAAATAGTTTTAAGATTAAGTTGGAGTATGAACCACTTGAATATTATTCAACAGGCCAACTTTATTTAGAGAGAAAAAAACTTGAAGATGGTTTGTACAATTGGAGATGGTATCATAGTAATGGTAGTTTCCTTCGTATTCTTAATGGAGGAGATCATAAGCATGATTGGATAGGCGAAGTAAAAGGGTTTCATGATAATGGAAAGATATCTAGCAAAGGTCAATGGGATGATAATGTGAATAACGAGAGTATTTGGACTCATTATGACAGAGATGGGAATGTTGCTCGAGTTGAATATTGGAAAAAGTCATCAAATAAATCTTCATATACTAAGATAAAAGTTGTTATTTTTAAGCAAGAAATACCTTGGAACAAGGATAAATTTGTAACAATCTCTGAGGAAGGATGGGTTGAATCAAATAGTAATTATCCTGATGGATATATTATGTTGGTATACAACCCCGAAGACTTAACACATAATTACTATGCAATATGGAAAGATGGAAAACGAGGGAAGGAATTGATAAAAGTAATACCTGAAAATAGTACGAAAATGACTATTAATGGATATTTCGAATGGTTCGAAGGCAAACTATACAAAATAGATTAAGAATTTAATAGAACAAACACAAAATGTCAAACAAAGAAAACAACGAAATAATAGACAATCCACTAACGAAATCTATACTCGAAAAATTTGAGATAGAAGAGCTGAATCCAATGCAGTTGGAAGCAGGCAGGAACATAAGGCGTAAGTCCGATGTAGTTTTACTCTCGCCTACTGGTACGGGTAAAACTCTGGCTTTTCTATTACCGCTGATAGAGACTCTAGACCCAGATAATTCAGAGATTCAGATTCTGATTATAGTCCCTTCGCGTGAGTTGGCTCAGCAGCTGCTACAAGTTGCTCGTGATATGGGTTCGGGATTCAAGGTAAATGCTGTGTATGGTGGACGTGCAGGTTCGCAAGATAAGCTCGATTTGAAGCACTTGCCAGCTATACTAATAGGTACGCCCGGCCGTATAGCCGATAGATTTTTCAAGGATACTTACTCTCTCGATCATATCAAAACTCTAGTACTCGATGAGTTCGATAAATCGCTGGAAATGGGCTACGAAGATGATATGTTAGATATCATCGAATCGCTGCCAAATGTAAAGCAAAGGATTCTTACATCAGCTACTAGGGATAATAAAATACCGAAGTTCGTTGGCTTACAAAAGCCAGTTTTCATCAACTATGCTGATGAGGGTGTTCCTCAACTAACAATCAAAACCGTACTTGTCCCTGACAAAGACAAGCTGAAATCATTGGTAAAAACTCTAGCTCATATTGGTCCGAAACCGGGGATTATATTCTGTAGTTTCAAAGAAGAGCTATACGGAGTGAGTGAATATTTGGATGATAATGACATTCACCACGAGTGCTTCCACGGTGATATGGAGCAGCTAGATAGAGAGCAATCACTTATCAAATTTAGAAATGGAACAACTCAGCTCCTACTAGCAACCGATTTGGCTGCTCGTGGGCTGGATATTCCCGAATTAGCATTTATCCTTCACTATCGCTTGCCATTACGTTACAACGAATTCCTACACAGGAACGGACGTACTGCGCGTATGAACAGCGACGGAGTAGCTTATATTCTACATTGGAAAGACGAAGAGCTGCCGGAATACATACAAGACATAGCACCAGAAGAAGTAATAGTGGGAGACCTTCAACCGTCTCATGAACCAGCTCCAGTAAGGTGGGTGACTCTATATATAACTGGTGGCAGACGCGAGAAAATATCCAAAGGTGATATAGCCGGTCTATTTATGAAACAAGGTAAGATTGAAAAAGACCAACTAGGAGTGATAGAACTTCAAGAGAATTGCTCTTACGTCAGTGTACACGCTAACATAGCCAACAAGGCAATAGACAAAACCAATAACACAAAACTGAAGAAAAAGAAAGTTAGGATAAGTGTGGTGT
>JBFHKR010000219.1:0-3287 GCA_041595255.1 Chlorobiota bacterium | reverse complement strand
TCCAAGTTCTACCCTTGTCTGTAGTTTTCCAAATAAGATCTTCAGATTGGCTAGCAATACCATTAAACTGACCTCCACAAGCATAACCTAAAGTGTCATTTACAAATTCTATAAAACTGAAGTCTTCAAATTCAATATCAACTATTTCACCTCTGCTCCATACGGTCCATTTTTCTTTAATTAAATCATATTCTATAAAGTCTGAATTATGTAGATTCCGACGATACATCACAATACTTTTATTGCCTACGAAATACAAAAGATCAATTGCAAAAATAGAATCAGGAATAGTCACAATTGTATAAGATTCCCAATTATCAAAAGTATAAATTAAAAATTCATCCGTCAATCCAGCAGATATTTCATTCGTTCTAAATACTAAGTCGTAGAAAATTTTTCGCTCCCCCTCAGATAATTCTCCAAATAAAAGTGTTCTAAATGATTTACCTCCATTATCACTAATTTCTAATGCTAGTTTGTCAGAATAAGAAATATAGATATTATTTGAATCTGTCATTTTACAATTAAATACATTCAGTAAACCACTAACTTCATTATCATATTTTTCGAAAACTTCAGACCAGCTTAGACCTTGATCTGTTGATTTATACAGTATTATTCTGTCATTTAAATCTCCAACTACATAGCAATTATTACTATCTAAACATCTCAATAAATCATATTGCTCATGTGACTCTTTAGGGAGCTTAGATTGAACCCATAATCTCTCTGCATGAGTATTAGCCACTATCAGTACAGTAAATAATATAATTAGAAGTGATTTCATTCAGTTAAATTACTAAAAATAAAAGTAAGATAGAAGGAAATGTTGTAGTGATCGATAAAATTTTACTACTGTTATATTGCTTGTGTTACCTTAGCGTTAGAGTGGCTGTCAGAATAATGCGTTCCCTGACTTGTAAGGCCAAAGGCATTAGCAAAGCGAAGGGTCTCGTTTTTTTACCTAGATTGCCGCGTCCTTTCAGTCCTCGCAATTATGAACGGAATGCTGTCATTCTGAATGAAAGAAGTGAATGAAGAATCTAGGAAATGAAATAGATACTTTACTTCCATTCAGAGTGACGAGAAAATTGATACCCTCTTAACTTTCGTAAGAGGGTAAATGGGGAATTAATTTCTAAACAACGTCCTCTCTCGAATAGCCATATTGCTTTATCCAGTATTCACTGCTAAAAGTGATATTACCAAATCGCTGTATTTTCAGATCCCGTTCTAGCTTTGTATCTAGGTTTTCTTCCTCAGTGATATATCTGAAATGGGTGTCGTCAGTTTGTCCGAAGTTGAGCTTTATAATATAGCCGATTAGTGTATTGATAGCAGATTCGACTAATCGCATATCTGATTTGATTATCTCGTTTCGTATTTTATAGTGCGTTTCTGCTGCGGCTTTACTGCCATTGCCGACTTCCGTAGTTAGTGTTTGCGAAAGTATTGCTTTTGAGACTTCGCTATTAGATAGTTTTATCATCTCACTATATAGCCGAACTGAGCTATAACGGTGGGGTTCTTCCATCGATATTTCTATATCGTTCGGTGCTACTATTACGCTGTCTTCAGTCATACCGGCTAGTTCTTCGGCTAATCTTTCGGATTCTGCTCTGCTTGCACCTCTGGAATACTTGCCTATTAGTAGAGGCATACCGTAGCGCTCCATAAAGTTAACCCAGAACCTGATACCCCCATTTTTGAATTTAATTGGCCAATAGCATTTGGATAGTAATGCAATACCATAAGGCGATGAGTGACTAGGTTTATTTTGGACATCAAGGAATTTCATTTCTGGTAGTTTTACGCCTTTTGCTTGACCGTTCGGTCTGTACCTAAGCTTTCCCTCAATGTCTATATAAAATAGTTCCTGTGGCTTTGAAATAGCTTTATACGGTAATGTATATTCGCCTTTGTTCTCCCAATATATTTCTATGGGTTGGAAACCGAATAGTATCGAATCGAGTATGTCCTCTGCTAGTCGATGTATATCGAATGAATTGAAAAATTCGGTAATAAATTGACTTCTATTACCAATTACTTCATATTGGGCAGAAAGTGTACCGCTTTTTCTGGACTGTATGCAGCTCCAAAGGTGTGCATCGTAAAGTAATTCGCGATAACCTGCATAAGTGCTACCTGATTTCCTAAGTACAGAATCAGGATTGGGAATAGCATCTAATAAGCTGCTAAACCCGTTTGAAAATTTTACAATTTCATTATAAATATTCTTCATATTATTTGCTCGCATTTGATAATAAATAACCAAGAACTAGGCCGCCAGTTGCTATTAGTGGGTCTTCCCACCATGGCTCATTTCGTTGCGTTGTGGTAAGAATTTCTTTTTTATTATAAACGGTATCTGTAGCCATTCTTATTGCTAGTTGCATCTGGTTCTCTGGGTAGTCGTATTTTACTTGTATAGTGTCATATTTGAAAATAGTATCTACGACAGCGGTGAATGGTCGCGTTTGTATTATCGTGTCTAATCTGTATATAAGCTTCGGCTTTATTTTCTCTATTACTATTGGCTCTTGTACTACGGTAAGAGTGTCAGTAGTGTGATTGATTATTTGATTTGGGTAATATATTTTAGTGATTGCCATACCGATTAGTAAAGCTAGTATGACCATAATAATGTCTTTCATGTTATTCCTCATTTTATATTTCCGCGGAGCATATATAATGTCCGCTAATTGAATTTGTGCTTATGGTAAACCCTTCATCATTTTTTATGGTGAAAGATTTCTCTGATATATCGTCTGCTACTACTTCAATATTAGTACCTGTACTAACTTGCCATTTCCCTAATTCTGGAGGATTATTAGCACTGATCAAAGTAACTATTGGAGTTTTATACATATTGATAATATGGATAGACCCGAAAGCGCCTCCACTATCCGTTCCAAATGAAGTAGGGAAAACCTTTTTTCCTGAGTTGATTATTGTTGTAGGCGCATAGTTGTTATTATAGCTCTTTTGGTAGAATTTTCGACAGTCGTCAGAGTCTTGCTGATAGGTGTTAGCTACGAAATCTATAATAGAGTTATTAGATAATAATTGTGCATCATTTAGAATAATCTTCTCTCCTGAAGTTAAACTCTCAAACCATACGATAACAGCAATATTAGTAACATCATTAGTAGCTATTTCGATGTCTTCTAACTTGATTATTGATGCCGTCTCGCTTAACTCTATTGCATCGCTCACTCCTTCATAGTTCCAATTAGCAGATAGCGTTGGGTTAGTGCCTTCACTATTCCAAGTTGATATAACGGCAT
>JBFHKR010000218.1:0-3369 GCA_041595255.1 Chlorobiota bacterium | reverse complement strand
GCGAGGCAGAGGCATTATGCCCCACAGGGTATAGTACCAAAACTATAAATATGAATGTTGGTGGATGTATTTATGAATTTGAAATATGTTATAAGTGTTCTCCACTAGGCGCAGGAGCAACTAAAGTTCAATTAGGAACCACGCCTACATTAATTACACCTGGATGTGTGCCAACTGTCCCTTTTAACCAAGTAATAGATTATATTTTATCACAAATTCAGACGCCAGCTTTTCTTTTCTCTGAAATTTGTATATATAATCCAAATATACCTCCGTGTGATGGACCACCCCCGCCATATTTGGTAACTTTCTATTTACCTCAATGTTGGCAAGCAGAGGTTATTTATTATTTTGGAAGTAATACCATTTACTTTTCACCATGTTCTGAAGATTATTGTGAAACGACATATTCAATTTGTGTAGATGGAAGTGGAAACAAGATTATGACTGCTCTTTTACCTTCAATCGGAAGTACACCTTCATGTAGTGGACAAGAGCCACCTATTCCATTTATTAATCCATCATATCCACCACATACTAAAACGCCATGCTATATTTATCATACACCGTGTGATTAAGATTAGTTTGAAATTATTACCTGATGGACGAAAGTCCATCAGATTTTTATAAAAAAGAAATATAATTATGAAACTTACTATAATAGCATGTACATTGATACTATCATTCTTATCTCAAGCCAACTCGCAAATATGGGATGAGGTCTCAACTCCATTTGAATATGAAAGAGTCGAAAATTTAGTATCACTTAATAATGAAGTTTATATATCTAAACGTGATTTGGGATTAGAAAAAACTTTTAATTACAAATATTCGAATAATGATTGGATAAGGGCAAAAAATGATTCACTATATGAAGTTTTTGGAACTTTAAAACATATAGTTCAATTTAATAATAGAGTATTAATTAGTAGTACTTATGGTATATATCTAAGTGAAGATAGTGCGAAAAGTTGGACAAAATTAGAAGGGCCAAATTTTTCTGGAGATTGCGATATTAGTCCAAATGGAATATTTGCTATAAAAACATCTAATGAAAATCATTTATTTAAATTTGATGAGACTGAAAATCTATGGAAACCGTTAGATGAAGATAAACAAGATACTTTGCAAATCTTTTTTATTAAACAAGTTGAATCTAATTACACCCACTTGTTTGCACTTCAACAAAAAGTGGCTAATCCATTCAAATATAAAGATACAGTGAGTGGAGGGATATTTATATCAACAGATAAAGGTGAAAAATGGGAGAAAACACTATCTGATTCAACGCTTTCAACGATGTTTGTAACTGAAGATTATGTATTAGTAAGTACAAAGAACGGCAAACTTTGGAAGTCAAAAGACAATGGCAAAACTTGGAATGTTATAGAAATAGGAACAACAATAATTAGTTTTACTCTTGACGGTGAACGAATAATTGGAAATTCATCACCTAAAGGTGTAATTGAATCACGAGATAATGGCATAACTTGGCAAGTAATAAATGAATCTATTTATAACTCACAATTTTATAAAAAAGATAATAAATACTTCTTTATGAATTTTGGATTAGTTTACGAATCAGATAGTTTGTTTACAGAGGTAAAACATACAAATTTGATTCGTAAAGATACTAGAATCGGTTTTATATATGATTATAACGATACTTTATTAAGCGTTGGAAATTTTCAAAGAGGAGTCCAATATTCAACTGATAATGCAAAGAGTTGGCATACTTATTACCCTTTTTTAGAAGAGAATCGAGTTGATTTAACCAATGTTTATTTTAATAGAAATCAAATATATCTATTAAATCAAGGTTTTTTTCTTACTAAAATTTATGCATCTAACGACTACGGATATTCTTTTGATTCTGTTAACTTTGGAGGTAGTATTAATGACTTCACAATATTAGAAAATAAGATATTACTTTCAGGAAGCTTTGGAATATTAGAAAGTAAAGATTATGGTAAAACTTTTACTACAATCGATACAACTATAATTAAAAATAATTTCCGAATTATGAAAATGGCTCAAACGGGAAGTGATGATTTATTAGCTTTTTCTACATTCAATGGAGTATTCAAATCTTCTGACAATGCAGAAACTTGGTCAAAATTAGTAGATTCTTTACCAACGGATACAACTTTTGCTTCTATAAATAGTTTCTATGAATTTGATGATAATTATTATGCAGTTAACACAACTCCTCCATTAATAATAAAATCAACAGATAAAGGACTTTCGTGGCAAAAATTAGAAATTGAATTATTTAATGAAATTCAATATTGCTATTTAGAGATGGTTGATGAGAACAATTTAATTCTTTCAAGCTATGGCAACGGAATTAGAGGTTGGAGGATTACAAACGACCAAGGAAAAAATTGGAAAAGGATTGACGAAGATTTACCACTATTTAGTGAAACTGTTGAAACTAATTCCTATATTTATAGAATAATTGGGAGAAAAGGAAATAATATTTTTGTAGGAAGTTCTACTACCAGTTATCTAAATGGTAATTTGTTCGTCTCTACATTAGAAAAGATTGGAGTGCAATCATCAGTCGAATCAGAAATAGAACGCAATTATCTATACACTTATCCACCATACCCAAACCCAGCAAAATCAGAGGTTAAGATACTATTTTATTGGGATATAAACTTACCGATGACAACAGATGACATAAGCATATATGATATAACTGGTAAGAAAATAGATGCTGTTGGTAATATAAGCTTAGTTAAGCAAGAAAGCCATTACGGTAACTTAATTTGGGACTGCTCCTCAGCTCAGCCGGGTATATACCTAATCAACATAAAACACGGAACTGAAGAGAAGGCCGTGAAAGTTGTAGTGGAATAAGAAATAGAAATAAACAAAAGGAGCTTCGGCTCCTTTTTTATTTATAATCTCCACCTACATCACAGAGCTGGCATCTACGTTTATGTTTATTCGCAAATCGCCGTGTCCGCCTTGCTTAGTGTAGTAATCAACGCAGCCCCAAACATATTTGCGCATTACTTTACCTGTTGGGACTAATAATCCGAAATTTAATCATTTTTGGGGGATAATTGATGGAAACTTTAAAACTTAAGAATTCAACTTAATCAGCTTTTAAATTGTCCTCATACTCTGAAATGTTACACTCCCAATACTTCTCTAACTCTAGTAGTAACATTCTAATACGGCTGTTGAAATATATTATTTATTTTGAAAATAAAATTTGGTTAATTTTTATTTTCATATTATTTTAATCCTAAATGAAATTAAAAGCATTTGTAAATGTTTTGATAAATGAATTACAAATGAATCCATCAACAAAAGCCCCACTCAACAGGAGGCTAAAAGAGTGGCAAAACAAAGAACTAT
>JBFHKR010000217.1:0-3460 GCA_041595255.1 Chlorobiota bacterium | reverse complement strand
CCAGCCCTGTTTTTCGATTTCTTTTCTATACATTTCTAGTTTTGATGCAATTGGAAAAGCAAGAGTATTATCTACTAATATTAACAAAGTCCTCCAATCTTCACTTACTAGGTTCGCATCCCAAGCTAATGCTTTGTAAGCGTAAGTAGATACTAGCTGCTTACCATCACTAAATACTTTTTCAACTTTATACTCAGAAACTTTGCCATAGAAGGGGTCTAAATCGGAAAATGTATTAGCACCGCCGCTGACCTCTGCAATTTTTTCGAAGGTACCTGTTTCATAGATTCTTTTATATATTACATATCTACTAGCAGTAGTATCATTTTGCCAACTAAGTACTACTTGTGGTGCAAAACCAGTATCATCGATTTCAGACTCTATCATTATAGCAAATTGCTTAGCATCTTGAGCCGATGTAAAACCAAATGCAAATAAAAATAATAGTACTAATCGTAGCATTTTCATAAATTCTTTTTAAATTATATTCTAATTAATATCTAATATGACAATATTTTTACTAATCTGTTACATTTTTTAGCAGTATTTTCTATTTTTTACCCAAAAATGAATAAAAATTCTAACTGTATAACGCAAGGAATAAGAGTAACTGTTGACCCAGAATATATACCAGGAGAACTAGTTTCGTCAAATGGTAAGTATTTATTTTCATATCGGGTACGAATAGTCAACGAGGGTGACAGACCTGCTCAACTCATCTCCCGACATTGGATAATAATAGATTCGGAAGGGAAAGCAGAAAACGTAATAGGCGAAGGGGTCATAGGAAGACAACCAAAGTTAAACCCAGGTGATGAGTTCAAATATACTAGTTATTGCCCTTTAGAAACACCTTGGGGAACTATGGAAGGCTCATTCCTAATGATAAGAAATGATGGAAGTGAATTTCAAGCGAAAATAGAAAGATTTTATCTCATATCACCAGAAGCAGCAAAAGAAGGATAATATGATAAGTAGATTAGGAAGGTTAATAATTGGTTTTGTCAGAGAAATCGGACAAATCACTCTACTAATGGGGAAAATACTAAAGTATGTGCCTCGTATTGGCAAAGACCGCGCTTTAGTATTAGAACAAATGAGTATAGTAGGTTCTGATTCATTGCCATTGGTAATACTAATAGGATCATTTACAGGAGCCATAGCAGCGCTCCAAGCAACAAATTTGTTTGATAAATTTAATCTTATTGGTATAGCTACACCGTTCTTAGGTTCTTCTATTGCTACAGTAGTGTTCACTGAACTTACGCCAGTACTTACAGCTATAGTAATAGCTGGTAGAGTAGGTGGAGCGATGGCTGCTCAACTAGGTACTATGAAAGTGACCGAGCAAATAGATGCACTCGAAATGATGGCAATAGACAGAAATCGTTATCTAGCTATGCCTAGAGTTATATCAGCATTAGTTATGATGCCTATATTAGCTGTATTTTCAAATGTAGTAGCTATTTTGGGTGGATTCATACTTACTGCTGCCAAATTTGACTTTTCAGCATTCACTTTTTTTGATTCAATAAGAGTTTATTTTAGTGCTATCGACGTATTTATAGGTCTTTTCAAATCATTAGTATTCGGTGGTGTAACTGCTTTGATAGGAGTTCATGTTGGATTCACCACTACAGGTGGTGCAGAAGGAGTTGGAAAGAGTACTGTAAGAGCTTTCACTATGTCGGCAGCAACTATATTGATTTTAGATGCATTATTCGGGTATTTACTATGATAGATTGGGACAAATATCCCCTTCCCGATAGGTTCAGACATCACCTATCGGCTAATAATTATTTTTCTCTAAAGGAGTTAAAACACGAGCCTTTTAACTATCCCCCACTTTACAATAATGTAGATTGGAAAAAATACTATGCAGATGGAAAGGCTCCCAAATACATAGACATTGGTTGTGGCTTCGGTTGGTTTGCTATGGACTATTCTACTATGGTTGACCAAAATGTACTAGGAATAGAAGTACGTGAGAAAGCAGTTGCCTATGCAGAGAGCGTTATCAAATCTGAATTGCTAGATAATATGGCTGTATTTTGGTACAGTGTAGTTAACGGATTAGATTTCATAGAAAAAGAAAGTATAAAGAAAGTTTTTTACTTCTTCCCTGACCCATGGTTTAAGAAAAAACATTACAAAAGAAGAGCTTTCGATATTGATTTTTTAAAATTCTGTTACGAAGTTCTCGAAATTGGTGGCGAGCTATTGCTTCAGACAGATATAGAAGAAGTCCAACAATATCATTTGGATACACTATCGGAATTCGGTAAATTTGATTATCGAGAAGTTAGTTTGGATGAACCTTGGGAATATCCAACTACGAATAAAGAAAAAGACTGTATAAAAAATGGCTACAAATACTATAGGATAATAGCTACAAAAAATGTTCGGTGATAATTCCAAATATTTAAAAGCATTAATAGAGAATACTAGCATAGAACTAGCAGAAAGGCTATTTTTTACAATCCTATTTATCAGCATAGTTTGGATAATTAGGAAGATAATACTCCGATTAGTTCGCAAAAAATCCAGCGATGAAAGGACCAAATTCGTTTGGAATAAGTATAGCTACTATGTATTCTTTGGGATATCATTAATTATTATATTTGATTTATGGTTCAAAGGAATAAATAATGTTCTTACACTATTGGGGCTCATAGCAGCGGGTATTGCCTTCGCGCTCAAAGAGCCTATTGTGAACCTATTTGGGTGGGTCTATATAGTATGGCGAGGGCCAATCAAAACTGGTGACCGAATAGAAATAGACAATCACTATGGTGATGTAATTGAAATCACACCTTTCCACTTTGATATGTTCGAAATTCGTAATTGGATAGACGGTGACCTTTACACTGGTAGAATAGTCTCTATACCGAATGCGAAAGTATTCAACTACGTTAACTCTAATTACAGCTCTGGTTACAAATCTGTCTGGAATGAGACTAAGGTAACTGTCACATTCGAAAGTGATTGGAAAAAAGCAAAAGAAATAATACTTGAAATAGCTAAAGAAAATAGCAATTATAAAGATACGCAAGCTACTTACGATGCATATAAAACTATGCGTGCTCATGAAATATTCAATGTAGAGTTTGAGCCGACAGTCTTCACTCGAATTGCTCCTAATGGTGTAGAATTACGAGTTCGCTATTTCTGTAGTATATATAATCGTACTAGGAGTGAGGCAGCTATTTCAGAATCTATATTAGAAAAGTTTAATGCCGACTCAACCATCAAATTCGCATATCCAACTACCCGTTTTTATACTGGTGAGTAAGGTGAATTAATTTTATATTTATTTACGATTTCTGTATTTTTACGACTTCCAATGTTTCAACAATTGATGAATATGAAAACCCTTACTTTTTTAATAATACTATTACTTACTAATACACTCTTCACTAAACAATGGGAAAATATATCTCGACTGAATGAGAATATTGGT
>JBFHKR010000216.1:0-3504 GCA_041595255.1 Chlorobiota bacterium | reverse complement strand
TGGTAAAGATATAAAAGGTTTTACCCCTGAAGCTGCACAAATACTTCAAAAATATCATTGGAAAGGAAATATTCGTGAACTGACTAATGTGATTGAGAGAATAGTATTGCTAGAGCAAGATGATGTGATTTCCAAAGAATCCTTAAACTTCCTTAGAGTAGATAGAAAAGCATCTAAGAACAAAGACGAATCTCCAAGAGAGATATATTTGAATGAAGGTGAGCACTTCCTCAAAATCTCTGATAAGGGTGCCTTTATGGGTAATATTATCAAAGATTTGATTCATCAAACTTTGTTAATTACCAAAGGTAATCAGATAAAAGCTGCGAAAATATTGGGTATATCGAGAGCAAAACTAAGATATAGACTAGAGCAACTAGATATAGATGCCACTTCGAGAAATTATAAAGCATTGAAAAATGAGTAATACCAAAAACATAGATCCTTTCGAAAATGAATTCGAAGATGAGAGTGAGGGAGAAAGTCTTTTATCTACTAAAGATTTATCCAATTCACTTGACTTAGAGGATTTCGATAGCTCGTTTTCAGTACCCAAATTCGACACAAAATCCAAGAAATACGACAAATCTTTTATAGAATCAGAAGACCTAGAGGACAGTGATAGCACTGTCGAAATCTCCAAACCCGGTGACACGACCGGCAAAGCCGAAGTATATATAAACCGTAGAAAAGACGGAGACCTAGAATCTATAGAAGTAGTTGCCTCCAACGGCGAGCGAATACTCATTCGCTTTGAGATAGACGAAGATATGGAAACCCCAGAAAACCCAACCGACGAAACCGAAGCTCCAGAATAAGGACAGAATTCAAAATGTACCCCGTCACTCTGAACGAGCGAAGTGAGTGCTTGTGTTGAGCGAAGCCGAAATAAAGAGTCTAGGAATCATTTGAAAAGTACCATACCAGTTTAGAAAGTAGCTGAAATACCTGTGTTGTATAGCATTCAACTAAAAATTTCACATTGAAATGTAATTATTTTCGATTATATTTGTTAGTCGAATATATCATTTTTTTTATCAGGAGAAATTATGAAAAAAGTATTACTAATTATTCTAGTATGTGCGCTATATAGCCCACTTCAATCCCAAATCTGGGAACAGATTAACTCACCTTACGACTATGCTAATGTGAATACACTTATGAGTTTTAACGGTGAGCTGTATGCCGGTGTTTATAATCGAGATATAAAAAAATATGCTAATTTGAAGTATGAAAATAATGAATGGTTTAAAGAGCCAAATGATACAATATATAGTCTATTAGGTAAACCTCACTCATATAGTCAATTTAAAAATAAAATAATCGTAAGTAATAATTTTAGCTTGTACATATCTAATGACGGAGGCGTAAAATGGGAACTAATCTCGAATCCTATTGAATGGTCAGGTCAATTATTTGATGTTAATATAAGTGATAATGGTATTTTTGGAATCTCCATTGGCTACGGGTATCCACTTGTAAAATATACTGAAGATGAGGACAAATGGGAAGATGTAATGGATGTAAGAAAAGATACCACACTCCCTATACTGGTAGATTTGATAGAATCCAATAGTACTCGCATCTTTGCTCTTCAGAAAAATAGAAATCACCCACACACTTCAATGGAAAAATTATTAGGGGGCTTATATATATCATCTGATAAGGGTAGTTCTTGGACTAAAACTCTTGTTGATTCAGCATTGTTTAATTTGTATGTAAAAAATAATCTAATAATAGTTTCTACTATTTATGGAAATGTTCTTAGATCAGAAGATAATGGTGAGACTTGGGAGATTACAGATAATATTGGCTCAGCAATAAAAAGTATTTTAGAAGATGGAGAAAGGTTATTAGCTAATACAAGAACAGGTGAAATAATAGAATCTAGAGACGACGGTCGAACTTGGAAGCTAATTGCAAATGTTGTCACTGGTTCACAAATTTATAAGAAAGATGGAAAATACTTCTTTATAGGTTTTGCTCATAAACTATATAAGGCAGATTCAACATTCACAACTGTTAATAAAGTAAAAATAAAAGATTTTTATTCTCCTGTATATAATATCTATTCACAAAATGATACTTTACTTATCACTGGTGCATTCAAAAGAGGAGTTCAGTTTTCAGCTGATAATGGTCAAACTTGGGAAACATATTTCCAAGAGTTAGATGATAACTCGTTCAGTGTCGATGAATTAATCAGAAACGAAAATACCTATATATGTAACGCTCCTGGTATTCATACTGAGTCTTATTATTACTCCTCAGATTACGGAAAGACATGGGGTTTTTACGAATCATACCCTTATAATGGACAAATAAAAGATATACTTATACTCGATGATAAAATAATAATAAGTGGTAAAGATGGAGTGACATTAAGCCTAGATGGTGGTAAAACTCAAGTAAAGATGGATACAAGTGTAATCAAGTCAGATTATGGTGTTGGAAAAATTGTTAAGACCCAGAATGGTGATTTACTTGCCTTCACTTATTACAATGGAGTTTACAAATCAGAAGACAAAGCTGAGAGTTGGACAAAGTTAGTGGATTCTTTACCAGTAGATGAAGAATATATGTCGATTACAGATTTCTTTGAATTCAATGATAATTATTATGCCTTTAATTTTATGCCAGCAACTTTGTTAAAATCGACTGATAAGGGGAGTAGTTGGCACAAAATGAATATTCCTTTGTTTGAAAAGTTTCTCTATTCGTTTATACTTATGATCGATGAAAATACATTTATAACTTCAAGTTATGCAGGCCAAGAAAATGGACTTAGACTAACTACGGATCAAGGTAATACTTGGAGCAAAATTGATAATGAGTTGACTCCATTATCTGATGATATTTCAGCTTATCCAATATTGGGAAAAGTTGGTGACGAAATTTATATAAAAATTGGATTTAAGACAGTTGGAGTTAACATAGAGCAAATCTACAGGACTACTTTAGATAAGTTAGGTATTAAAACCTCAGTAGAAACTAATCCCAACTCTTTTTCTATTTCTCCAGCTTACCCACAACCAGCTCGCTCAGAAGTTACAATTGATTTTGATAATAAAAAGTATAGTTTAAATAAAAGTAGTGTTACTATATTTGACATGACTGGAAGAAAATTAGAAAACCAATCTATTGATATAAACAATAACTCTATTCAATGGGACTGCTCTACGGCTCAGCCAGGTATATACTTAATAAACATTAAGCACGGCACAGAAGAAAAAGCGGTGAAAGTGTTGGTGGAGTAAAGGATGGTGTCATTCTGAAGACACCGCAGGTGGCAGAAGAATCCAGACAAATACATCAATATATAACAAGAGGTTGCAACTCCTTGTTGATTGAGTACTATTTATCCCAAAGGAGCTTCGGCTCCTTTTTTACTCTTCTCTTATACCATCGAGTATATCTATCTTGGAGATTCGTTTGGTAGGAAGATAGGTTGCTCCCCACGATAGTAGTACAGAGAGGACTACGATTGCTACATAGACTTCGTAC
>JBFHKR010000215.1:0-3528 GCA_041595255.1 Chlorobiota bacterium | reverse complement strand
ATCCCAATATTTCACTTTTTTATGCTGTTGAGTGATTATAATCTTAACAATTTAATCAAAAAAAATTAATTATTGAATAGAAGAAAGAGTTTGAACAAAGTAAATAGGTTTGAATTATCAGTATAAATTCATTATTTTATCAAAGTGCAAACAATATTTATTAGATTTAGTTTGTAAAAAATAATGTGACCTACCTAGTGGTTCATATATATTAGAATTTTAATACTAATAATGGTCTGAAACGTTCAGATTCAATAAGGTGAAGTGATGAGTAAGGAAAGACGAAGCGTTATGAAATTTACGTAAGAACGCTCCAGGTAAATAAGATGAAATATTTAATTAATTTTTATGTGGTTATAATTTTAGTATTAATAAGTCCTTTCAATAATGTCTCCAGTAATGAGCGTTGGGATAGTTATAGTTATGGTCTAAATGAGTATATAGAAGATTATTATTCTTCATCAACAAACAATAATGAAATAAATTCCAATTTTAAAGCTTTACAATTATTCAAGAGTCTTGATACGTTTGCTTTAAGCAATAAAACAGACCCTAAATTATTTGATAAAGAGATAAAAAAAATATTTTTGAAAGACACTATTAAAAAGTATATAGAAAGGACAGAAATTACATTTATTGATCAAAATTACATATTGAATAAATATTACAATTCACATCCATTCCCTTACTATTTATATAGATATGAAGGGGTTTTACTTGGAATAGTCGGTGGATATCCTGTAAAATTAGCGATAAATATTTCTAATCTTAGTTTAATTGAAGAAAAATGGGGGGTACGCTTAAAGGATTCAATTCTTGCAGACTATACTCTTTTATGGAAAGAAGTTACTACAGATTTAAATAAATTAATTAAAAAATAGAATTGGAAATGAAAGTCTCACTTTCGAGGAATTAAGATATATGGATAGTCTTGATAATCATAAGTAATAAAGACTTTTGCATAAGAGTCTGACGGTAAAATATTAGTCCAACGGCTAGGTTTTCATAAAGGATATTCAATTGGACATGCAAGGTGGATAGAAAAAAATGTTAGAAAGGTCTAGATATCTTCCAATTGGACCTAAACATTAATATGGAGTTGAAAATGTTACAAGTAGAAAAAAATAAAGACTTAAGGCTGTTGTGGGTAGCCTTAACAGTTATCTTTTTATTTTTAATTCCATTTATTATTAGGATTGTGAGAGAATGGTTTTTTGGATTGGATCCTAATTCACGTACAGATGATTTATTTGTTCTTTTCGTATTTATACCTTATCAAATCCTCATATTAGCTTTAAGTATTTATGTAAATATGGCTATTCTTATTAGATGGTCTAAGAGTAAAAATAAGAAGTTAAATATTATTTCTATGTTTTTAACTTTTCCAATAATTCTTTCATGGATAGTATTTATATCTATTTTAATATTTAGAGCTCTTACCATATAAGGAGAGAACATTATTATTTGTTGAGTTCTTCTTAATTAACAATATGACTAAAGTTGAGTTACTGAGAATACGAAACAAAAAACACCTAGTGCAATCTTTTCAAAACTAAAAGGATATATAGATAAGTTGGATAACTTCACAGGTGCCGATAGATCAAACTTCGATAAAAGTGGCCTAATTGAAGAAAAAGTTTTAAAGGTAGCTATACCAAAGGGAGCATCAAAAGAACAAGTAAAACAAATAAAAAAAGCTGTAGAGTATGCAAAAGAAAAAGGAATTAAAGTAGATGTTAAGAAAGTCAATTAAGTAGAAAAAAATTATAAAAAGCTGTAAGATATACTATTTTGATGAATCGTTGAAAATAGTTACTCAATCATGTTTAAATATAGGTGCATATATATTTTCTGAACCAATATTTATACTAAAAAAAGATAGTGATATAAAAGAGATTGAATTAGCAATATTTAAATCTCTAGATTCTACTAAATACAATATTGAGTTTGAAGTTTCAGATAAATGGAATAAAGAGTTTAAAGACCTATTAAATAAATTAGGCGTGAAAAGTGAAGCAGAATTAAATAGAAAATCCGTTTCTTGTAGTTTAAGGGAATATACTGATAACAGCATTGAACTTTACAGAAATACTCTTAGGGTTAAAGGAAAAGTCAGTAGCGGATTAGTATTTGATAATTCTAGTAAGATAGAAATAAAAGAGTGTAGAGAAAATAAAAGTAAAATAATTGAATCCATATTTAAGCTTCTAAATATATAATCAATATAATAGCTATTTGTATGAATATATAGTTTTGGCAAAATACATACTTTGCTAAAGATTACACAGAAGTAGATAGTATGAATCCTCTATTTGATAATTACCATGCTCAATACAAATATGATCTAGCTGGAAGGCTTGTAGAATCACAACTTGATACTATGGGAGGTTCAGTTAGAGTAGCACAAGATAAGTTCAGAACGGATTACTTCTATGACCTAAACGGTAATATGGACACATTAACTAGATGGGATAATCTTGCTATGCCCAATGGAATATCTAATTTACGTGGTACTGCTCCAATTACAGGTAAACCTAATAATCAACAAGTTTTTTCAGTTCAATCAAACCCTACTATTGGTGCTACAACTTTTGTTTATGACAATATGGGTAATCTAGTATCTGAAATGAACCCACAAACAGAATCGATGGATCAGATTCATTGGACTGCTGATGGTAAGTTGGCTGTAACTATGAAAAACGTACTTGTAAAAGATTCTATTACTCATAATGAGCATATACTAAGCTTATACCAACACTACTACTACGACGGTATGGGCAATAGAGTGCTAAAAGTAGGTGGAGGTAAACTAGACCCTACTGCAGCTGGTGTAGACCCTATAGTATTCCACTGTAACGAACATATAGCAGCAACTGGTTGTGCACCATGTCAGGAAGACCTGAACGTAAGAGGTTACTATTATGCTCGTGAGGCGGGTGGTAAAGTACTAGCAACATACGAGACAAGCCCAGAGGGTGTAACGGGTATGGGTTCAAGTTGCTATGCAGCTTACTATTACCAAGACCTAAAAGAATGGTATATATACGGCTCTGAGTCTGATGGAAGAATATCTGTACTCAAACCTTATGTAAATGAGTTTACAGACCACTTACATAAAAATGCAATTCATCTTTTCGACCAAGCCGAACCTTATGCTATGAAAGATACAATCATAGAATACCAAGCAAATACTATTGGTTCATTTACCTCAAACGCTCGAATAACTGGTCACAAAGAATATGAGATACTTGTGCTGAGCGTAGCCGAAGTAAAAGACCACCTAGGTAATGTACGAGCGGTAATCAGTGATGTGAAAAACCCTCATAATCTAGCTTCTTCTGTAAGTAGTTGGACTTTTACAGTAGAAATTCGTAATTTGAACAATCGCTTCGACTTCGCTATTAGATTAGCATTATTATAATAATTAGATTTGTAAATCATTAATCAGGTTAAATATCTGAACAACCAAGAGGAGTTTAGGTGAACAATTTCGACTTCTAAACTGTAGGGTTTATACTGAGCATCAGT
>JBFHKR010000214.1:0-3556 GCA_041595255.1 Chlorobiota bacterium | reverse complement strand
GACGAATCTTAAAGATTGGAGGTCCTGTTCGTCCTTTGTGATCCATTTCTCTTTCTGGTGAATGACAAGTAAAACAAGTCGTACTTATAATACGCAATGCTTTTCTATTCTCGTCTTTCTTAGATACGTCGTCATTGTCTTTTGCGTCCGAATTGTCGCATGCTACTACAGAGAAGAGTATGACGATTATTGCGATAAGGGATATTATTAAATTCTTTCTCATTTGAAATATTCTGTATATTGGTTTAGTGATGTTTCAATTGCTTCTACTTTGGACAATTTCTCAGCATCGTTGCTAGCTTTATTCATACCTCTTACTAATCCAAGATAAGGCTCTAGCCAATGGTGAAGTTGATTATGTGATTCACCATCCATTGTACAACCCTTTATTAATTCTTTAACATCAGCTTCTAGATTCGTAGTTAACTTTTTATAGTTTTTGCTTTTCTTATATTCTGCAAGTTCGTTTTTCATTTCAGCTACCTTATCATTCGTATGTTTGTCAGCTTCCCATTTCTCACCATTATTCAAAGTAATTCCTGTTATTACTTCATGATCATGTCCTTCGTGATCATCGTGTCCGTGACCTTCGTGTCCTTCATCTCCATGATCGTGACCTGAGTGATCATCAGCGTGTTCGTGCATATCATGAGTTTCTTCGTGCCCACCTTCCTTCGAACAACCAAATAATAGTAACCCAGCTGTTAATAGTCCGATAATATATTTCATTTTTTCAATCCCTTATTGTGTTTAATAAAAATAGTAATTAATAAAATTCCTGTGAATATTGTTCTAAATGTAATTGCTTTGATGGTTTTAGGTTCGTGAATACCACCATTAATTATATAAAACCAAAATGAAATTGATGCTATTAGTAGTATGATAAATGAAGCCGCTAGAAAATACCAATTCCATTTCTTATTTCTAATAAAATCAATTGCAGATATTATATACAAGAAACTACTAATAAAATTCGCCCAAACCACGAACTCTACATAATTACCTTCCATCTCTCTTATTCCGAATAAATCAAAGATAACTGATCCACTTAGCAAAAGAGTCAAGGCACCCAATAGAAGTAAGATTGTTAGAACTATTTTATCTGATATGTTCATAGTGTTATTAGCTTGATAATGTTATTCAATACCCTTTTTCCTTCTGTCTGTATATCAAATTTCATATTAGATATTCGCCATTTGTACATTTGTAATCTGAATGAACCCATAACTATATGCATTAATTCTTCAGGTGTCATAGTGTTTATGAATTCTCCTTTTACTTGACCTTCTGCAACAACAGGTATTAAGTTTTTCATATTGACTGCCATTATCCTTTGTATTGCTTCATTTATTTTTTGGCTTTCTTCGAAAAGTCCATCTGAAAAAACTGCAACTACAAAGTTGGGGTTTGATTCAAAAAAATCAAGCTGGCTTTCGAAGACATTTATTAATCTCTGTTTAGCAGAGTTATCACTACTACAAATCTTAGAAAGTCTGATATTCATACTTTCGGATAAGTAGTTGAGCATTGCTATAATAATTTCTTCTTTGCTTTTAAAATGTCTATAAACAGCACTTTCAGAAAATTCCATTTCTTTAGCAATATTTTTTATAGTCAAACCACTAACCCCGCCTTGTGTCAATAGTTTACTTGAGGCTTCTATTATCTCTAACTGTCTTTCTGTTATTTCTTTCATTATCTTTCTATCACTAGTTTTCTTGTTTCTATTTCGTTTGAAGTTTCAATAGTCAGGAAATAAATACTTCCATTTACTAATCCTTTTATAGTTTTAGTATAACTATGTTTACCAATCGTTTGATCTTTTAAATAAATATCATCTATTAGCTTACCTTCTCCATCCGTAATGCTAATTCTGACATTATCATTATTTTTGAGTTCGTATTCGATATTTATTAGTTTCTTACTTGGGTTTGGATAAATATTAAACTTTAAATCGCTAATACTTGATTCATTAAGTTTATCAACAGATGATTTTGTACTGGTGCTAATATAAACTTCGAATATCTGATTATTAGCTATACTTTGTGAACCATCATTAACCATAAATATATTAGGTGCTGTGCTACTTATCCCTCCGTATATATACCCTATTAATATATCATTGCCAGTAATCTCATCTAATTTGAACACCCCATTTTCATAATGTGGTAGATTAAGATTTGGGATGAACTCTCCACCCGCACCTAGTAATGCTGGCATCTCCGAAGGCATTTTATATTCTGTCATATTTCCATTCTCATCTCTAGTTACTCTAGCTATAGTGTTTACAAATGGGACATTGTCATCTTGAACTAATGTTCCATTATTATCGTAAAACTGAGCTATACCACCAAAAAATATAGTGTGCATCATATTATCAGATTCGGAATATAATGGTAATACAGGGCAGTGATAATGATTATAATATTGTTTGAAATCGTTATTCACTTCATAATTATCATAACTAACATCGACACTATTTAAAAAAGGTAAATCCTCATCCTCTCTAAAAACCCCCGAGAACATTGTAACTCCTTCATCTCCATTTGGCATAATCTGTTCTACCGCATTGTAATCTCTTCGGTGTAGATTGTCTCGGTCTGTATGTGACGGCAAATGCTCTATAGTTAGAGTTTTTCCATCGTCATTTATAATAAAAATGCGAATAGCATTAGTATATTCTTGAGTAAACCCCGGCCCGTGATCTGGACCCATAGGATTGTATCTACCAAGGAATTTTTGACCTCCAAGAAGATAATATCTATTATTAATTTTAGATAAGTGCCCACCTGTTACTTGGAATAATGGATCATCTATTTGTCTAAAATAATCAGCAATACTAGAACCATTTATTATTGATTCTATCGTCTCTTTTACACTTATAGCAGTGAGTTTAGGGTAAGTAGTATGGTCTCCAGCTGTTCCGCTATAACCGTATCCCCCTATGCAATATAGGTAATTCCCTTCTTGTATAAACTCCATATTAGTAGAACTAAGTTGTTCCCTGATACTAACGGGGAGAGAGCTTAGGTCTTTTGACCACTTTTGCTTATTAACGGGGTCTATTACTATAATCTGATTATTATTACCAGCCAAATCAAATGCAGCAAATGGTTGTCTTCTATGTAATCCGTCTAATCTACCACTAACTATCAACCATTTACCCTCATATTGAGCAAATGCAAAAGACTGAAGGCCACCTAATTCTTCGAATTCTATTGGCTCTACATTAACTACTATCTGAGATTCATTCGAATAGAGATTCAGGTAAAGAAAGATTACTATAATATTTATAATAATATAATTTTTCATAAGACTATTTTATTGTTTTCATTTTAAAAAAAGCGATTCCTAACCAAACTACAGAGGCTGTCATTGCTATAGCTCCGAGCAAAACGAAAATTGGTGATGCTCCTAGATAAATCTCTGCTAATATACCTAATGGCATCAATAAACCAATAAGTGAGAGCCAAGAAATAGTTTTGACACTACTCAATTCATCTCTAAACCTTAGAAGTAAATACCCTACTAATATATTAAGGAAAGCGAATAAATT
>JBFHKR010000213.1:0-3561 GCA_041595255.1 Chlorobiota bacterium | reverse complement strand
ATTTTTTCACTCCGAATGTGTCACTTTTATCTAAAAGCCCCTCAATATTATCAGGATGAACTCCATAGTGATAAAGGGCATTTTGTAGCTCGTGAGCGAATAGTACACTTTGACTCTCATTCAGACTTTTGAATGCTACTAGCAGCTTTGAAGCTGGTATAGATGTTTGTATAGTTGTTCCCTCTTCGAGTACTTTGTTCACGTATTCGTCGCCAAACTTCACTCCCATTTTCTGCTCTACTACTTTGTAAGCCTCTATTATGTAAGCTGCCTTTTCGCCAAGTGGACCTATTCTATCCCCGACTACCATTCCACCTGAAATAACATCAAATTCGATATTATCTTTGTAGTTCTCATAAAGCTTCACCATAACTGGTGAAAAGCCATAGCACCAACCACATAGCGGGTCGAATACGTATAATACTGTTGTTTTTTGTTGATTGTTCATTGGTCTATTCCTCGGGTGTTCCTAATGTGACTTTTTCCTTTCCTGACAAAACCCTAAAACCACATTCACCTTTAGCTAATCTATATTCTTCTGATATAACTATCATTTCATCAATCATACCTATAAACAATATTTTTTCAATATCGCCTTGTATCTTAGAGCCAAATGGATTTGCTATTATGCAATAGTCATACCCACCATTAGGGTTCATATAAGGATCTTCTTCCGCTCTTAAAGTATCATTAGTCAATAATCTGATAGTGAAGTAATCAGTTAAAGTATCACCAACAACATTCAACTTTAAATAAACTATATTTGTTGTACAAACAGTAGTATCACTACAAGAAGAAAATACAGTAATTACAAATGTCAATATTGACAATAGCGCTAGTTTACTCTTTTTCATAATTACCTAAGTTCATATATGGAATTAATTCTGTAAATCTCAAAACACATTCATTGAGCCTGTATTTCGACGATGCTCAGCAACCATCGAAATTAATGAGTTTCAACAGGTACACTTCCACAGGCTCAGTGGACTAACTGCAGTACGTCTCTATTGGGCTACAAATAGATTCCTATCTACTCACCCTTATAAATATACCCTAGAGAATCTTCTAGCTCTTTAGGTAGCTCTGGTAATTCAGAACGTGGGATAAGCAGTGTAGATACATTATGCAAATCACGGAATATATGATGTTCATCAGCTGTCTTTTTCAAATATCCATGCCCAGATGATCCACCCGTACCCATCTTACGACCGAGCATACGCAATACCATCTGTGAATGACGGAATCGCCACATGATAAATGATTCGTCTATCTCTACTATTTTATCTAATATACTATATGGAATTCTTAGTATTGGTTTATCTCTATATAAGTTTATTAGCAATGCCGCTTTAGTAGCTTTGAAAGATAGCCTAACCTCACCATTTTTTATCATTTCATTATGCTTTTCTTTGTCCATAGCATTTTCTATATACTCTTGTTGCATATCGAGCATTTTGATTCTGCCTTCTTTCTCTTTTTCGGTAATATACTCAGTCTCTAGTATAGCTTGTCTTTCTCTTTCAGTCATATTACGAACAGCCTCTACATATTTCTCCGAAAATTTGAAATCATTGAATTTCAAGAAAGGTGTACGCTCTAGCCATTTCTCTAAAATATCAAACATAGACAAGGAATTTTCTAATTCTAAAAGCTCTTTTTGTTGTTCTTCGTTGAATGGGGATTTGTAATCATAATTGCCGTAAGTAATCCTTTGCTGAGAAGGTAGCCCTAGCATGGCTTCTACCTTACGGAATTGGAAACTCTGAAATCCAGAAGCAGGTATCAAATAATTACGGAAATCTAGAAAATCTAAAGGCGTAAGAGTTTCTAGTACATTGATTTGGTCAATTAATAATTTCTGAATTTCATGTACTCTAGTTAATTTTGCTAGTGCTTCACCTAGCTGGTACTCAGGGACTGGGTCTTGTGATAATGTTTTAGCTACTAGATTTAGTTCATGAATAATCTGTTTGAACCAAAGTTCATAAACTTGGTGTATAATAATGAAAAGCATTTCGTCATGAGCAGGTTCGCCTAACTCAGCACTTCTCATATTTTGTGCATTTAATATTTTGTCTAAAGCTAGATAGTCGTTGTAATGTACGGAAGTGTATTTTTTACTCATTTTCAATTTTCCAATTATTGTAATTATCAATCTATATAAATTAGTAATAATATTTGTAATTCAGAAATAAGAATGTTTTGTCTTTTTATGAAATTAGCCACTTATTTCGTATATTGTCTATTGACCAAAACTCTGTTGCCCAGAGATTATAAATAATGCAAAATAAAAAAACTAAATTGGAAAACTGAAATGGAAAATATGAAAGAGATGAACGTGACAGTTCACGCTCAAAGTGAAACACCTACTAGAATGAAATTACAATCAGGGAAATTCGAGTTAATAATAGATGAGCCTGAGTCAATGGGCGGCTCTGATATGGGGCTGAATCCCATTCAAGTTCTATTGATGTCTCTAGCTGGTTGTTTGAATATAACTGGTCACGCCGTTGCTCAACAAAGAGGGTTGAAGCTGAACGGTATGAAAATCACTATAGATGGTAAGATGAATCCTTGCGCTTTTATTGGTTGTTCATATGAAGAAAGAGCAGGCTTCCAGAAGATTGTAGTTAATGTAAAGCCCGATTTTGATGGTGCTACAATAGAGGAAATAGACAGTTGGTTAAAAGAGACAGAATCTAGATGCCCAGTTACAGATAATATAGAACATGCTACACACATAAATGTTGTGCATAGTTAGTATGTAATATAAGAAGTATTGCCGTTGGCTTTAGTCAAAGGTTGGAAAGTGCAACCTACCTAATTGGACTTCCAGTCCCATTATATAAACCCTGTAAACCCTCATTTTGAGAAATAAAACTTTCGTTTTTGGAGACGTTTTTGCTGTTGATGTGTCTATAAAGATAGGAACGTGTACAAATATGCAAAAACTATTAATAAAAGTGAACTTCCTCTAATCAGATCATAAAACAAAATGAAGAATTTAACCCTATATAGCTTACTATTACAAGCCCTATTCTTTAGTTGCTTAATAGCTGAGGAGCAGGACAATGCTGACTTCCCAATAGTAAATATACTTACTAAAGAATTAGATTTTGGTGATTTACCGCTTGGTGAAGAAAGGGTAATGGAAATAGAAGTTAGAAACTATGGTTATATTAGTTATAAAGATGTAGTTATTTATGGATTCTCTATTGTACCTGACGATAAAGAGTTCTATATGTTAGACTCGGCTACTCATATTAAACCTATTTCAATTTCGCCACACAATACGAAAAGTTTTAGAGTGAAGTTTAGACCTAACTCAATTAGAGATTATAGTAGTGTGATTTACATAAAATCTAATGCCTTAGGAGTAGAACCAATTTATCTGATTGGAAGAAGTATTGATAGTCTTCTGTCTTCCGTTCAAGATATAACAGAAATAGAATCACTATCATTTAAATCCATTGATGAAGGAAGTGATATCACATTTTCTATTGTTTCTGATAGGTCTTTGGAAAATGGTACTTTCTCCATCTACTCCCAAGAAGGGAAGCT
>JBFHKR010000212.1:0-3579 GCA_041595255.1 Chlorobiota bacterium | reverse complement strand
TAATGATAATTTTCTTGATGTACCTCAGATAACTCGATACACATTATATAATAAATGGTCGCTGGGCGATGAGCATCAACAAGGGTGGAATAGTAAAATATCACTTCGTTTTCTGAATGAGAAAAGAGTCGGTGGACAAACAAATTACAATGCTGATACAGATAAAGGAAGCTCTTCTGTTTATGGACAATCTGTTGATATTAGTCAGCCAGAAATTTCTGCTAGGCTAGGTTATAGAATGGATGAAACACATAATTTCTCGGTTTTCGCATCTAGTTTCTACCAAGACCAAAAATCCTACTTCGGGACTGTTGATTACAAAGCTAATCAGACAAATATATATGGTAATCTGCAGTATGAGATGAATTACTCTGACCATACTTTTAAGACTGGTGCAAGTATTAGATATATGAATTTGAATGAAAATATAGATTTTACAGAAAACTCACTGGGAAGAACTTACGCAGGTGAGTATATCAAAAAAGAGACTATACCTGGATTCTTTGCTGAAAATACTATGAATTTCTTTGACGAAACATTTACTTGGATAGCAGGAGTAAGAGTAGATAATCACAATCAATTCGGTACTATGTTCACTCCACGTACTCTATTAAAGTATAATGCAACTGAGAATACTACATTGAGAGCCAACATAGGTACTGGATGGAGAACTACAAACCTATTTAGCGAGAATATAAACTTACTTGTCAGCTCTAGGGATATAGTGTTTGCTGAGGCATTGAAACCAGAAGAGGCCTTAAATTATGGGTTTAGCTTGACTCAGAATTTCAATACAGAAGACGAAGATGTAATAGGGCATATAATGGTAGATTTCTATAGAACAGAATTCCAAAATCAAATATTCCCTGACTATGACACAGATCCAACTAAAGCGATTATTGAAAATTTTGAAGACCCTAGTGTAAGTAATGGATTGCAACTAGAGTTTTTCGTTAAACTATGGGATCAGGTAGAGTTCAAAGCTGGATACACTTATTTAGATGTGTACCGTGAAGTAGATGGTGTAAAAGAACAATTACCATTCAACGCAAAGCATAAATTTCTAACTACTTTTAGCTACAAACCATTATCTAAGGATTATCATTTTGATGTTAATTTACATTGGTATGGTCAGCAGAGATTGCCGATTACTAGTTCAAATCCGGAAGAATTCCAAAGACCAGATTTCTCGGATTCATATTTCGTAATAAATCCACAATTCACTTATAATTTCGAATCATTTGATGTTTATGTAGGTTGTGAGAATTTACTTGACTTCAGACAAAAACGACCAATCATTAGTTGGGAGAATCCTTTTGGGCCATACTTCGATACATCTTCCGTTTGGGGACCAACTAAAGGTAGAGAGATATATATAGGATTCAATTATAGAATCCCGAATGAATAAAGGAGTGAGTAGAGACGTATTGCATACGTCTCTAACTACTTTTCTTAGTAAAATACGGCAATCAAGAGAATATAGATTTTATAATAGAGACAGCCACGTCGAAAGAGCTATGCTCTGTGCCCTCGCCGTTACACAAAGAGTTACATTTCCCCTTTGTCTATGCCTACGCCTTGACAAACAAGGGGGATTAATGTCAACTTGTCATTCAGAACGAAGCATAGCGAAGTGCCTGTATTGAGCGAAGTCGAAATAAAGAATCTAGGAAGAAATAGTATTACCGTCGGTTTTCAATGTGACTAAAGTCACTTTGTTTGGGTGAGTGTTTGTATCCGTTGACTAAAGTCAACGGCAATACTTTATGTTATCTAAACAAATAGTTTGAAAGTAAATAGAATGTATTGCCGTCGGTTTTAACCGACGGATAGATTATGTTCATTATGTCACAATATCTAATGCAAAATTCCCCTTTTTAAGCAAAACGAAGTTTTGCGAAAGAGGGGTGGCAGACACGCAACGCGTGGCTGACGGGGTGTTTATATATTAACACTCACTCGACTAATCAAAATATAATTAATAAAGATGCAAGGTTGAAAGTACTATTACCACTACAAATAGATAATAATCTAATCGAATATACTTTCGTGTTTGAACTTGGTGAGTTTTATGTTTACTAAAATTAAAAATATACTGTTCATTTTCCTTATTTCAGTAATTGTATTCTGTATAGCAACACTCTTAACAATCAAAAATGAAACTCCAATTGATGGAAATGACACTTATGGTTTTCCATTTACTTTCTTTACTGAATATGGAGGAAAACGTGTTGATTATAATGGATTAGTTAGTTACTTTCAAATTGAGTATTTAGTAGTGGATTACATAATTATTGTAATAATTGTATTTCTTTTAGCCTCAGCTTGGAGTTGGTTTAAAAGTTGAAAGAACTAAAAATAATATCATATTCTACACACATTAACCTCATTCCTCAATCTAAACCCAAATTTACATTATCATAAGAATAGGATGTGATCTATTATGAAAATTACAAAACCCTGACTTAAATGTCCAATATAAGAAAGCAATATATTTTATCACAAGTGATATAGACTCATTGCTTTTCAATCTTTTATCATTTTTTTTCCAAATTAATTTGAAATACGACTAAAATACACTTATTTTTGAAACGTTAGAGGTAACGAACCAATAAATTTAAGAATAAGTATGCTCCGACTGTCAAAAAAAGTAGAATATGGGATATTAGCCATGCAATATATGGCCTCTCATCCGGGCAATCTTTTTACTGCCAAATCACTTTCAGAGAACCTTCACTTATCTTATGATTTTCTAGCTAAAACTATGCAAAAGCTTATGCGTGCAGAGTTACTAGATTCTCAGCAAGGTACAAAAGGTGGATATTTCTTGGCTAGACCAGCTGACACTATTAGGTTGATGGATATATTAGATTCTTTGGAATCTAGACCAGAACTAGTTGATTGTGTCTCGGGTGATAAGGAATGTGAGAAAAAAGAAAATTGCTATTTGCACGGACCTATTCAGTTGTTGCAAAAGAAAGTAGAAGATATATTTTTACAGACATCTTTACTTGACATTGCAGAGCAGAACTTAATAGAAATAGAAACTAAAAATAATCGAGGTTGAAATGACTGATTTCAATGAAGATAAGCTAATAGAAGAAGTAACCACCAGTGACTATAAATACGGGTTTACTACCGATATAGAGCAAGAATTTGCTCCTAAGGGATTGAACGAAGATATAGTTCGCTTTATCTCTGCTAAAAAAGAAGAGCCAGAGTTCATGTTAGAGTGGCGACTAAAAGCTTATAGACATTGGTTAACAATGAAAGATCCTATGTGGGCGAAAGTAGATTTCCCCAAAATAGACTATCAAGATGTATATTATTATGCCGCTCCTAAGAAAAAGCCACAATTAGATAGTCTAGATGAAGTAGATCCTGAACTATTAAAGACTTTCGAAAAGCTTGGTATATCAATCGATGAACAAAAGCGATTGACTGGTGTTGCTGTTGATATAGTAGTTGATAGTGTCTCAGTCAAGACAACTTTTCAAAAACAATTGAAAGAAATGGGCGTGATATTTTGCCCTATGAGCGAAGCAGTAAAAGAGCACCCTGAATTAGTAAAGCAATATC
>JBFHKR010000211.1:0-3589 GCA_041595255.1 Chlorobiota bacterium | reverse complement strand
TGTTCTAAATGCTGTAGCTAATAAATTAGTACTTCGCGTATTTGCTGTTGCTAAAAGAGAGGGACAATATGTGAAATTATTTAATTAAATATTTGGTTTTATCTTAGAATGCTCAGTGAGCTCGATGTCGTTCAGAATGACTGTGGAAGTACATCACTCCCTCTTGCCCGAAAGTAGCTCCGAAACGATTTTTACAAGGGGTAGCATTTTATTGTACTGCATTCTCTTGGGGCCGATTAGTCCTATAGTGCCAGAGCCGCTATCACCCAAGCTGTAGTTGGAGATAATCATACTATAATCGCTGAGCTGTTGGTCACCGATTTCAGAGCCAATGTAAACTTGCATATCATTTCGTTCAGACATATTGTCCAATAAATGGATGATAATATCTTCGTTTTCTACTAGTTCTATTATGCTTTTTACTCGTGCTATATCTTCGAATTCGGGTAATTCTAGTAGGTTTTGGGTACCTGAAGTGAATAGCTTGTTATTTACGGATTTTAAATTGAATATTTTATCAACCGAATCTACGAAAAGTCGGATTAGTGGCTTTTCTGATAGGTCTATATCTGCCAACATTTCTGGAAATGAGTTTTTTAATTCATTTAAGTCGCGACCTGCTATACGTTCATTGATTGCTTTTGCTATTCGTTCTAGATGCGAATCTTCTACTTCGAATCTTGCTTCTAGTGTTACAGTATTGACTACATTGGACTCTAAAGCTAGGACAACTAGTATATGAGTAGATGATAGTTTGATTAGTTCTAGCTTTTTTACTTTGATTTCTTTAACAGTTGGTATTCTTACAACTGCTAGATATTTGGACAGAATACCTAGTAGTTTAGATGTCTCTTTTAGTATAGAATCCGAATCTTTGTTCTCATCGGAGATAGCATTAATCACTTGTTGCTCTTGGTCCGATATACGCTCCATCTGCATCAGATAATCCACATAGAATCGATAGCCTTTGTCAGTAGGTATTCTGCCGGCAGAGGTGTGGGGATGGGTAACGAGTTCCATTTCTTCAAGATCGCCCATAACATTACGTATAGTAGCCGAGCTAATACTTAAGTTGTGTTCCAAGAACTTCGATAGCTTGCGTGAGCCCACAGGCGCCGCATTTGCTATATAAAGGTTCACTATGGAACGCAGTATAGCCCTCTCTCTTTCGTTGAGGTTTATATCCAAATTATTTAATGTGTTGCTTATCATAGATGTAATTTATAGACAATCAGAATAACAAATTATTGAATTATAATGGTAATGGCAAACCTAATTATTCAACAAAGTCAAGGTTTATGTTCTAAAAATAAAAGTATTATCAAAAAATATTTAATTTATTTTCAATAAGAAACACCTAGTCATTAATTATTCCGTAACTTGCGTTCTTTTTAAAACACAAAACACGAAAATGATAAAAGATAAATTCAGAAACATAGCTATTATAGCACACGTTGATCATGGGAAGACTACTTTAGTAGATGCCATGCTACAACAATCAGGTACTTACAGAGATAACCAACACGTCGAAGAACGAGTGATGGACTCTATGGATCAAGAGAAAGAACGTGGGATCACAATTTCTGCAAAAAATACAGCCGTTTACTACGAAGGTAGAAAAATCAATATTATGGATACACCTGGTCACGCCGATTTCGGTGGTGAGGTTGAGCGTAGTTTATCTATAGTAGATGGAGCTATATTACTAGTTGATTCTTCGGAAGGCCCATTACCACAAACTAGATTTGTTGTGAAAAAAGCCTTGGCTTTGGGGTTACCTATTATACTTGTTATTAACAAGATAGATAGACCTGATGGTCGTATAGCAGAAGTTATAGAAGAAGTTTATGATTTATTCATAGACGTAGATGCTACAGATGAGCAAATTGACTTCCCTATTCTTTACACTATTGGTAAAGATGGTATTGCCAAATATAATTTGGAAGATGAATCTACTGATTTGAAACCATTGTTTGACACTATTATCAATAAGATCCCTGGTCCTACAGCTGATGATTCTCACGAGACTCAATTCTTAGCAGCTTCGTTAGACTACGATAACTACGTTGGTCAGATAGCTATCGGCCGTGTATGGAACGGATTGTTAGAGATGAACAAACAATATGCTGTATCTACAGAAGAAGGAATTAAAAAGAATCAAAAATTAAACGCTCTATACTCATTTACAGGATTGAGTAAAACTCAAGTTGATTCAGTAGAATCGGGTGATATAGTTGCTATAGCCGGAATTGAAGATATAAAAATCGGTGACACTGTAACAGACAACGAAAATCCGAAGCCTTTGGAAAGAATCAAGATAGATGAGCCAACGGTTAGTATGATTTTCTATGTGAATAATGGCCCTTTTGCTGGTACAGAAGGTAAATTTGTTACTTCTCGCCATCTGAAAGCTCGTTTAGAAAAAGAAATGAAATTGAACGTTTCTCTAAAAGTGAAAGATACTGAAAGAACAGACGCTTTCGAAGTAAGTGGTAGAGGTGAGTTGCAATTAGGTGTACTTATCGAATCTATGAGACGCGAAGGATTCGAATTAATGGTTTCTAAACCTACCGTAATCACTAAGATGATAGATGGTAAAAAACATGAGCCTTATGAAGAAGTTTTTATCGATGTTCCAGACGAATTCGTTGGTACTGTAACAGAGAAACTTCAAAACAGAAAAGGCCAATTAGTGAATATGATGTCTCACGGACATGGTAGAACTGATATCGAATTTTTAGTTCCATCTCGTGGACTAATCGGGTATCGTAGCCAGTTTATGACTGATACTAAAGGATCTGGTATTATCAATAACCTATTCCATTCTTACAAAGAGTGGGCAGGTGATATATCACAACGTTCTACTGGTGTACTAGTCTCGGACAGAGCAGGTAAAACTACTGAATACGCATGTATAGGAATGGAAGACCGAGGTATATTGATAGTTGGTATCGGTGTGAAAGTATATATGGGTATGGTCGTTGGTGAGAGAAACAAACCTGGCGATTTGAATATCAATATAGTACGTGAAAAACAATTAACTAATATGCGTGCTTCTGGCTCGGATAATACAGTTTCTATCAGACCTCACAAACAATTATCACTAGACGCATCTATCGAATTCCTTTCGGAAGATGAGCTATTAGAAATCACTCCAGAGTCGATACGTATCAGAAAAGATGTATTAGACCCTAACCAAAGAAAGAAAACTCAAAAAGGATAATCAGTTATCCTAATTAGAATACTATTCACAATCCCTGCACAGTGTGTGGGGATTTTTTTTGGTTCATACTCTGCGCTATTAGCTTTCAACTAGGTTAATTTATCTCTATAACCTAATGTCTTCCAATATATTATAAAAACTTGGTATCATTTTTGCATAATCATTATTAAATATTTATTAACTCACGCTTTTAATTAAGTTAGAGAACTGTTAAATGAAAAAAGTCTTAATACTATTATTATTTACCATATTTTTAGATACCCCTTCATTCGGATTAGAGCCAATCAAAGTGGCTATAATTAATACAAGTGGAGGAGCAGTTAATGTACAAGTTAAATTGAATGACTATTCTAGTGGTTCACCATC
>JBFHKR010000210.1:0-3629 GCA_041595255.1 Chlorobiota bacterium | reverse complement strand
TCTCAATAGCAACTAGCTCTATCCCAAGCCATTTGCTAAATGGGTCATTATCGTACATCAGATGAAATACTTTTTCAGCAATCTTTTGGTCAGTCATAAAAGTTCAGATTTGTAATAATTTAATCGAATAATTTAATCAAAACGTGAGTATTTTCCATATTTGTTGTTCGATTTAGCAAGAAATAGCATTTATTAATTAATCTAGAATTAGTTTCTCAAAATAGTTCTTGCTAATTCCTTCAAAAAACTATACGTTTACATGAAGAAAAGAAAAACTTCGAAGAAATATTATGAAAATACTGATACTAGCTAATAATTATATTTAATGTGACTAAAGTCACTTTTTTGGGGAGAGTGTTTGTATCCGTTGACTAAAGTCAACGGCAATACTTTAGGTTATTTAAGCAAGTTGTATGAATATAAATAGAATGTATTGCCGTCGGTTTTAACCGACGGACATAGGAAAGTAACACTAGTCCTTGGGACTTTAGTCCCATTTAACTAATAAGAGAAAAACAAAATGAAAAAACTAATTCTTGCTGTTATATTAGCAAGCATATCACTTACAGCAAAAGACTTTACCGTAACTACTTTTGGCGGTGTTTCACTTCATCAGAGACAAGTTAAAGATGAAGTTGGTGGAAAGAGCTACCCTATATTAAGTAACAATTCGGAAATAAATTTGAATTTCGAAGTAAGGTATAACATCAACGAATATTTTTCCGCTGGTGTTTATTATAGGTATGACTTTGGAAATATACAAAGCTCATATATCTCTCTAGATGGTTTTGGAGATCAAGCTCATTTCGATTTTAATTATAGCGAGGACTGGATTGGACCAATAGTCAAAGGCCATTACAAAAATGTATTTCTTGGCTTAGGTTACGGACTTATGGCATCAAGGAGTGATATGCTCGGTGGGATAGCGAATGAGGAATATGGGTTGAAACAATTTACTGCTTCATCTATAGCTTGGCTTGTTCAGCTTGGTGGTCAGTTCGAGTTGAGCGAAGATTTAGATCTAAATATAATGATAGAATACAGAGTTAGATACTATGATAAAATAGAAGAGTCTAATATAAATGGTAATTATGTAATCGGCACTCAGAACATAACACCAATGGCAGGGATTTCTTATAATTTTGATTTGTAGCTAATTACTGCTTTTTTAGTTTCTCTATCTTCCCTCGTAGATGCTTTATTTCCTGCTTATTCTCGGTTAGTGTTACTGCTTTTTCTAGTGATTTGATAGCCATTTCTATATTACCATCTCTCTTATAAAGATGAGAAAGAGTTGAATGAAAAAGATAATAATTTTCAAGCTCAGTTATTCCTTTCATCAAAGTTATAGCTTCTCCGATTGACTTATTGTATGAAATCGCTATAAATTTGTTAAGAAGAATATATGGTGATTGTTCTAACCTATATAAGCTATCGTAGAGTGAGACTATCATAGCCCAATCTGTCTTTTCTATTGAAGGACCTACGCAATGTGTTGCAGATATAGATGCTTCTAAAAAATACTTATTCGTTGTTCTTATTTTCACTTTCTGCATATCTATGAACGCCGATTCCATCATTTCTCTATCCCATAGCCTTCTGTCTTGTTTATCCAGTGTGACCAGTTTGTTTTCTGCGTCAAAACGTGCTTTGTTCCTTGATAAATGGCATTTGATAAGTGCTAATAGGCTAGTAGTATAATCATTTCTGAATCGTTGGTTCGTCGTTAATAACTCAGCTAACCGTAAAGCTTCGAAGCACAAATCCTCTCGCAATATTCTATCGCCAGTTGTAGCATTATACCCCTCATTGAAAATAAGATATATTACTCTGTTCACAGAGTGTAATCGCTCTTCAGCCTGCTCACCTATAGGTACTGACAGCTCTTTATTCTTCTCTGCTAGTTTCTTTTTTGCTCTGTATATTCGCTTGTTTGTGGTTTCTTCGTTAGTTAATAATGCGCGTGAAATCTCTTTTGAACTAAATCCTGCTAATATTTTTAAGACAAGGGCAATCTGATATTCAATAGCCATAGATGGATGGCAACATGCGAAAATCATTCTGAGTTGCGAGTCCTCAATTTCATTATCTAAAAACATTTTATCAATCGTAGGGATAAGACTCATGTCAGTGTACAATAAGCTAGATACTTCTGACTCGTATTTTACCTTATTCTTATTTTTACGTATTTCGTCAATTGCTTTATTTTTTGCGACCGAGTAGAGCCATGCCTCTGGATTGTCTGGTACACCTTTTATTGACCAAGTTTGCATTGCCTTAAGGAGTGTTTCTTGGACTATATCTTCGGCCTCATCTACTTTGTCATAGCCAATTATCCGTGCAATAACAGAAATCATCTTTCCCGACTCGTGTCTGAAAAGATGATCTATTCGGTTTTCTATGATTTGAGAATTGGTCAATTAATGACACTATTTAGTTGTTTTACCATCATAAAGTTCTGTGAAGACTTTGTCTATCGGCTCCCAAAACTCGATTTTATTTCCTTCTGGGTCTATGATGTGAGCAAATTTACCATACTCGTAAGCCTCAATCTCACCAACTATTTGCACACCTTCAGAACGTAGATTTTCGATTAATTTTTCTATGTTTTGGACTCGGTAGTTAATCATGTATTGCTTGTCGGATGGGGAGAAGTAATCGGTATTTTTATCAAAAGGGCTCCATTGTAGATATCCCTTTTGGTCAGGATTATCGGAGTCTCTGAACTCGAACAAAGATCCGTATTCGTTAGTAACTAAACCTAGCTTTTCCGAATACCAATTCCTCATATTCTCGGGGTTATCACTTTTGAAGAATATACCACCAATTCCTATTACTTTAGGTTCTTTATCTTTACTATTACTCATTATCTTACTTTACCACCACGCTTGTCTTTTACATTAAAATCTGTCATTTGCATAGTTGTAAGTAACTCACCTGGCGCACCATATTGCTCAGTTTTTATCAGCCCTACACCTTCAGCAAAGTAGTAACGAGTACGAACAGTTTTATTACCATCTATTCTGTGGTCTTTATACATTTTTAGTTCACGCTTGTTTAGCTCTCTAATTTCTTCCAATACCCAAACTTGATATTCACCTTTTGGTACTTTTATCGTTTGTTGTCCGCGCCAAATAAAGCCTTCTTTGTTCTCTACTTGATCCCCTTCTTTTGGATTGTTGGGGATTACCCAGCCAGTCTGCAATTCCTTATAATACCAATCATTGACAGTAAGCAAGTGGGTTCCATCTTGACATTTGACGAAGTAGAAGTTCATACTTTCTTTACCGTCACGGCATGCTCTATAAGCTTCGAAAGGAATTCGTTCACCATTTCGGACATAGTATATAGTATCCAAATCACATAGTTCTAGCTTGTAATCCTCTTTTACCTCTTCACCATCTACAATTTTAGTAACATCGTAAGTCCAACTATTGCCTGACTCTAAAGGAAAATAAAGAGATATAAGACCTTTGTCTTGGAAATCAGTACAAGGAGGTTGGAATCCAGTTGTTTTACATCCGTAGATAGTAACAGCGATTAGAACTATTAATAATTTTTTCATTGTTTGGAGTCTTCTATTATTGCTATACATTTGAGTTCAATTGCGATAGGAGTAGGTAAACTAT
>JBFHKR010000209.1:0-3733 GCA_041595255.1 Chlorobiota bacterium | reverse complement strand
TAAACTAATTAACTCTTTGAAGAAATTGAGAGATTTGGGTAATACACTTATTGTAGTAGAACACGATAAACAAATGATATTAGAGGCCGACCACCTTATCGACATTGGCCCCGGAGCTGGTGTTAATGGTGGTCACATACTAGCAAGTGATAAACCAAGTAAGTTAATAGGTAAAAACATAGAGGGCTCACACACTGTTAATTATCTTAATAATACTGATTATTTGACAGAGATTAAATCTAGAAGAGTTGGCAGTGATAAGTTTTTAAATCTTCTTGGTGCAAAAGGTAATAATCTAAAAAATGTAGATTTGTCTATTCCTCTAGGAAAGTTTATTGCTATCACAGGGATGAGTGGTTCAGGTAAATCATCATTGATAAATGATACTTTAGTCCCTATTTTAAAGAGACATTTTTATAATTCTACAGAGAAAGCACTAGAATTTGATAAAATAGAAGGAATTGAGAATATAGATAAGGTTATAGAAATAGATCAGACCCCAATAGGTAAAACCCCACGTTCTAATCCAGCAACTTACACTGGAATTTTCACACTTGTAAGAGATTTTTTTACACAATTACCTGAAGCCAAAATAAGAGGCTATAGTGCCGGTCGATTCTCATTCAATGTAGAAGGTGGAAGATGCGAAGAATGTCAAGGAGCAGGATTAAAGAAAATTGAAATGAACTTCTTACCTGATGTATTTGTTACTTGCGATGTTTGTAACGGTGATAGATATAACAGCGAAACGTTGCAAGTGAAATATAAAGGGAAGTCTATCGCGGAAGTATTAGCTATGCCTATATCAGAGGCATTATTGTTTTTTAATGAAATACCTAAACTCAAAAGAAAATTATCTGTATTAAACGATGTAGGACTCGGGTATTTAACTTTAGGTCAACAATCCCCCACCCTATCTGGTGGTGAAGCTCAACGAGTAAAATTAGCAACTGAATTATCAAAAAATAGTACTGGTAAAACCTTATATTTACTTGACGAACCTACAACTGGTCTTCACTTCGAAGACATTAATTTACTACTATCACTACTTAATAAATTAGCTGATAAAGGTAATACGATCGTAGTTATAGAACATAATTTAGATGTAGTACATGCTGCTGATTGGATAATAGATATGGGACCTTTGGGAGGTGACGAAGGTGGAGAAATTATTTTTGAAGGTACCCCAGAGGAAATAATAAAAGATAAAAAGAGTCTTACAGGCAAATATTTGAAAGAAGAATTCAAAAAGAAATAATAACAAATCTGCATTTATAATTAATAATATTTATATTTGTAATCTGTATGAAATAAAATTTAGGAAGAATAACAAATGAACATATTAGTATGTGTATCAAGAGTTCCTGACACAGCTGCAAAAATCAAGGTAGCTGGTGATAATAAGTCGGTAGAGACTGCAGGCGTAAAATTTATATTAAACCCCTATGATGAATATGCTTTAGAAGAAGCAATTCAATTACAAGAAAGTAAAGGTGGTGAATTAACCGTACTTACAGTAGCTGGTGATGAGGCAACTGATGTACTAAGAACTGCATTAGCTATGGGTGCTGATAAAGCTATTCATGTTAAAGCAAATCAATTAGAAAAAGATTCATTCTATGTTGCTAACAATATAGCAAATGTAGCAAAAGATCTAAATCCTGATATTATATTATTAGGTAAACAAAGTATAGACTTTGATTCATTCCAAATTTCGTCTCTTTTAGGTGGGTTATTAGATTTACCTTCTGTAGATGTAGTTTCTTCAATCAACTATGCTGATGGTTCTATTACAGGTGAAAAGGACATAGAGGGTGGTAAAGAGTCATTTGAGACTAGTTTACCAGCTATCATAAGTGTACAAAAAGGTATTAAAGAACCAAGATACCCTAAGTTACCACAAATCATGAAAGCGAAACAAAAACCTATTGAAGTTAAAGAAGCAATAGAGACTCCACTACGAACAGAAATATTAGAAATGACTCTTCCTGAAAAAGCAAGGGCAGGTAAAATATTAACTGGTAGCGATGCGGATATAGATGAATTAGTAAGATTGTTACATGAAGATGCAAAAGTTATATAAGGAGTAAAAATGAAAGTATTAGTTTTAGTAGAAGAACACAATGGAAGTTTAAAAAGAAGCTCTTGCGAGGCAATAACTGCTGCTAATCAGCTTACTTCTTCTGATAATATAACAGCAATAGCTTTAAATGCAAGTGAATCAGCTTTGAAATCTGCTGGTAAATATGGTGCAAGTAATGCCGTTAATGCAAATGAAAGTTCAATAAAAGGTGAAGCACCTGCTTTATCAAAGATAATCTCTGATTACGCACAACAAAATTCTTTTGATACAGTACTATTTGCTGCTGATTCTATTGGAAAAGAAGTAGCGCCTAGAGTATCCGTAAAATTAGAGGCTGGGTATGTTTCTGATTGTGTTGGACTGGAAGTAAATGGTTCTGATATAGTAGCTACTAAACCAGTTTATGCTGGTAAAGCACAAGCAAAAGTAAAAATAAACACAGCTAATAATGTATTAAGTTTACGTCCTAACGTATTTACTGCTAAGGTAATAGCTGAAGGAACGGAAGCTAATTATTCTGAGTTTACACCTACATTAGATGATAAATCGAAATCAGTGAAGATAACTAGTATATCTAAAAATGAAGGTAAACTAGATGTAGCAGAAGCTGATATAGTAGTTTCTGGTGGAAGAGGTTTAAAAGAGCCTGAGAATTTCAATTTAGTTGAAAATTTAGCTAATGCACTTGGTGGTGCAGTTGGGGCATCCAGAGCAGTAGTTGATGCTGGATGGAGACCTCATAGCGAACAAGTAGGACAAACAGGTAAGACTGTCTCCCCTAGCTTATATGTTGCATGTGCTATTTCAGGTGCTGTTCAACATTTGGCAGGTATGTCTAGCTCAAAATTCATAGTTGCAATAAATAAAGATGCTGATGCACCTATATTTAAGATTACTGATTATGGTATAGTTGGTGATGTATTCGAAGTATTACCGAAGTTAACTGAAAAAATTAAGGCACGTCATTAATGGATAGAATCGAACTAACAGTACTAGGTATTTCTGCAAGCACTGCGAGTAACAATGCTTTTGCACTTATATTAAAGGAAAATTCTGGTGACAGAAGGTTACCTATAATTATTGGTGCTTTCGAAGCTCAAGCTATTGCATTGGAAATAGAGGGTATTGTTACTCCGAGACCAATGACACACGATTTGATCAAAAGAATTATAGTTGATTTGAATGATGAAATTGATGAAATATATATAAATGATTTACAAGAAGGTACTTTCTTCTCGAAATTGATATTGAAGAATTCTGGAATAGAAATAGACGCAAGACCAAGTGATGCTATAGCAATGGCTGTAAGGTTTAACTGTCCTATCTTTATTGATTCTTATATATTAGACGAGAATGCGGTAGAAGCAACTGATGATTTTGATGATGAATCAAATGAAACTATTAAAAATACTACTGACGAATCTCTAGTAGGTCAATCAAAATTGCAACAGCTTCAAGGTAAACTTGACAAGGCAATTAAAGAAGAAAATTACGAATTAGCAGCAAAAGTACGAGATGATATAAAAAGAATGCTTGAAAGTTCTTAAAATTTTCTTATTTTTGCATTCGAAATTTTTGCCGGAGTAGCTCAGCTGGTTAGAGCACTGGAATCATAATCCAGGTGTCGGGGGTTCAAGTCCCTCCTCCGGT
>JBFHKR010000208.1:0-3776 GCA_041595255.1 Chlorobiota bacterium | reverse complement strand
CTTATCCACGCTGCTACGATGGTAACTGCAGGTATTTTCTTAATTGCTAGAAACTCAGTTATTTTCGCTTCTGCTCCAGATGCGATGATGGTAGTTGCTATTATCGGTGCTGCTACTGCTCTATTAGCTGCAAGTATTGGACTTGTACAAAATGATATTAAAAAAGTATTGGCTTATTCTACTGTCAGTCAGTTAGGATTTATGTTTGCGGCTCTTGGCTCTGGTGCTTGGATTGCAGCTATTTTTCACGTTATGACTCACGCATTTTTCAAAGGTCTATTATTCTTAGGTTCTGGTTCTGTGATACATGGTATGCACGAAGAACAAGACATTAAGAAAATGGGTGGTTTGAAAAAGCACATGCCTACAACATATAAGACATTCTTGATAGGAACTATAGCTATTTCTGGTATTCCTTTCTTCAGTGGTTTCTTCTCGAAAGATGAGATACTTTGGAAATCTTATGTAAGTGGTGGTTGGTTCTTATGGATTACTTTGGCAATTGCGGCTTTCTTTACTGCTTTCTATATGTTTAGATTGTTATTCTTAACATTCCATGGCAAAGAAAGATTTGATGCAGATCATGTACACCCACATGAATCACCAAAATCTATGACTATACCTTTAATAGTACTTGCTGTATTATCTGCATTGGGTGGGTTCATAGGTATTCCTTATGCTCTTGGCTACTTCTTTAGTGATCATCCTAATTTATTAGAAAACTTCTTATCTCCAGTATTTGCTCAAGCTGATCATATATTAGGAGTAGGTGGACATGAAGTACACGCTATAGAATATATACTAATGGCTGTATCTACTGTAGTTGCTATCATAGCAATACTATTAGCTAGAAGTATATACAAGAAAGATGAAAATTGGTCAACAGCTAAATCACTTACTAAGAGATTTGGCTTTGCATATAAAGTTCTTTGGAACAAATGGTATTTAGATAATTTCTACTATGGAGCTTTCGTAACTCCTATATTCAAAACATCTCGCGATTTCCTTTGGAAAATATTTGATTTGAATGTAGTAGATGGCGCTGTGAACGGAGCTGGTTTCCTAACTACTTCTATCGGTAAAGGTGTAAGAAGATTGCAATCAGGTGTTGCGCAAACTTACGCTGCTGTGATGATGTTAGGTATTTTAATTTTAATTGGTTACATGATATTCTAAAAAATATAGAGAAGAAATGACTATTTTAATAGCGACTTTAATAATCCCTTTGATAGGTGCACTTGCTGTACTATTCATGAATAAGGATAATAGAAAACTAATTGAAATGTTCTCATTGGGGACTTCAATAGTAGCTTTTTTAGTTTCATTGGGATTGTATTTCAGTTTCAATAGTAACGCAGAAGGATTTCAATTTGTAACTAACGTTACATGGATTCCTGCTATAGATGCTGGTTTTAGAGTAGGATTGGACGGTATGTCATTACTAATGGTAATGTTAACTACGTTCATCACCCCTATTGCTTTACTTTCATCTATGAACTCAATTAACAAGCGACATAAAGAATATTACTTTATGTTCTTAATGCTACAATTCGGTATGTTAGGAGTATTCCTTTCATTAGACTTGTTCTTATTCTATATATTCTGGGAGATTATCCTAATACCTATGTACTTTATTATTGGTATTTGGGGTGGTAAAGATAGAATATATGCAGCTGTGAAGTTCTTCGTATATACTATAGTAGGTTCACTATTCATGTTAGTGGCTATAGTTTGGTTAGGATTACACATTGGTGGTGACGTATTATCATTACCTACTGGCTTCACTTCTGATTATTTATTGATAAAGCAACATAGTGCTGCAATAGCTCCAGATGTTCAAAACTGGTTATTCATTGCATTCGCACTATCATTCTTGATTAAAGTTCCATTATTCCCATTACATACTTGGTTGCCAGATGCACATACGATGGCACCTACACCTGGTTCAGTTATACTAGCTGGTGTATTGCTTAAGATGGGAACTTATGGCTTAATCAGATTTAACTTAGAATTATTCCCAGTATCATCTATTGATTGGGCTGGACCTATATCCTTCCTAGCGGTAGTTGGTATTATATATGGTGCGTTAGTAGCGCTTGTACAAACAGATGTAAAGAAGATAATTGCATACTCATCAGTAGCCCACTTAGGATTCGTAGTCTTAGGTATATTCGCTATGAATGAAACAGGTATCCAAGGTGCAATAATCCAAATGGTAAACCACGGTCTATCAACAGGAGCACTGTTCATTTGTGTTGGTGTTATATACGAAAGAAGACATACAAGAGAAATCTCTGAATTCGGTGGCTTGGCTAGAGTTATGCCTATATACACAGTATTCTTCGGTATAGCAATGTTCGCATCTGTAGGCTTACCTGGATTAAACGGATTCGTCGGTGAATTCTTGACTTTATTAGGTGCATTTACTTCTACTGTATTAGATAATATCTGGTATGCTGTAGTAGCATCTACAGGTGTTATCTTCGCAGCTTGTTATTTACTATGGATGTTCGGTAGAGTTGTATTTGGTACATTGAGCAACAAAGAAAATGAAAATTTAGCTGATTTGAACAAAACTGAATGGGCTATGTTAGTACCATTAGTTATCTTTATAGTTTGGTTAGGTGTTTACCCAAGTACATTTATGAGTAAGTCAGAAACTTCTACTAAGCAATTGGTAAAGAAAATCGAACAAGTTGAAGCTGATCTGAATAATGGCACTATAAGTATGGAACCAAAATCAGAACTAACTGAAAATAATTAGAAAATTACTTTAAATACGGAAAGATGAATATGAGTTCAGAATTTATTTTACTTTTACCCTTGATAATAGTTGGCGTTATGTCAGTTATATCAATCTTGGTAGATGCAATAAATCCAAATAGCAAAAACAGCGGCTATTATCTATCTATAGTAAGTATAGTTGCGGTTGGCGGATTCGCATTAAACAACTTTTATTTGAATATATCAGGTATAAATCTTGATGGTGCTAATCTGATAACTTCCAATATGTTGACATTTGGTGGGTTTTCGGCTTTCTTTGATTTGCTATTTAGTGTCGGAGCATTACTTATTATATTGAATGCACGTAACTATCTGGATACTGTTAAAACTGAATTAAATGAATTTTATAATTTAGTACTATATGCCCTAGCTGGTATGATGGTAATAGCTCACTCTAATCACCTACTTACTTTGTTTATTGGTATAGAGTTAATGTCAATTACTTTTTATATTATGGCTGGCTATTTTAGATTTGCGTCACAATCAGTAGAAGCATCTTTGAAATACTTCTTACTAGGTGCGTTCTCAACTGGATTCCTAGTATATGGTATGGCAATGTTATATGGTAGTACAGGAAGTATGTTCTTCCCTGAAATAACTGCTGCTATAGTTGACGGTAGTGCAAACAGCGCTTACTTAATGTTTGGAGCGGCTCTTATGATAATGGGTCTTAGCTTCAAATCATCAGCATTCCCTTTCCATCAATGGGCACCCGATGTATATTCTGGCGCTCCAACAGTAGTAACTTCATTTATGAGTACTGCTGGTAAAGCTGCTGCATTATCTGCATTCATCATTATAGCAAAAACAATTATCCCAATGGGCTTTGACCCAAGTGGACTAGAATCAGCAATCAATACAGACAAACTAATTACTGCAATTGCAGCTATTTCTGCTCTTACTATGTTAGTCGGTAATATAACTGCCTTAGTACAGAAAAATGTAAAACGTATGTTAGCTTACTCTTCAGTAGCACACGCAGGTTATATGCT
>JBFHKR010000207.1:0-3805 GCA_041595255.1 Chlorobiota bacterium | reverse complement strand
CACTTAGATTCTCGTTACTTGCTGATTGGGAATAAAACCTAAGTCTTAAAATTAGAAAAAAAATTAAGAAAGCTGTTCATTTTATATGAACAGCTTTTTTTTGTAATACTGTCATCGCGAGGACTGTAAGGACGTGGCGATCTCAATTAATCCGAATCACAGTTTATTTGGATTATAGGATTTCACAGATTCTTATCTATTAGAATTTGAATTTACAGGATTAAAGAATTTGCAGAATGGGTTGGAGTAGAGCTTGTAGAGACGTATTGCATACGTCTTAAAAACAATTGCGTTACTCTTGAAAGAACCACGTCACTCACAGTGAAAGAAGTGACCGAAGAGTCATGAAAAATACTTTCAATCAATTAACACAAAGAATATTCCCTTTCACTATTCCCCAATTATTCTAAAATGTTACTCGCCACATATCCCTCTAACTCTATAAGTAACATTTTGATACGGCTGTTGAAATATTTTACAATTTTTGAAAATATAAATAGTATGATATATTATTTTTCTCTAATTTAATCCAAGTTTCAACTAATTAGTATTTGATAATCATTTTTAAGATGATTTACAAACGAATTTGCAAGTAAAAACACTATATTATGTAGGAGGTAAAGCATAGTGAATAGAGAATTATAGCTTTAAAAAAAAGTCAGAAAAAACGAAAGTCGTTTTCCCTGACCTTTAGTTGTCAAACTAATTCCGACAGAACACATTTGACAACTGCAAATATAAGAATAATTAATCAATAATTAATATTTGGAGTTAAAAAAAATATGAAAAACTATTCAAACATTTTACTTTCTCTCGGAGTAACTTTATTCTTGCTAACGGTTGGGATTAAGGATGAAGTAGATGCACAACCTACTTGCAATTCACCTTGGACAACTATGACAGAAATTGTAACAGTTGGGGGATGTAATTATCTAGTTGAAATATGTATCCTGTGCCAATTTTCCTATCCAGGACAAGTAAAAGTACTCAAATTTAGGAATGCAGGGCCATGTTCTAATATTTTAACAGAACAACAAATAATTGAAGGTGTTGAAAATCAATTAATGTCACCATACAGTTTATGGTTAAATTTATGTAAAGACACATTACCCCCTTGTAAAAATGCACCACCTTATGTAGTAAAATTAGAAATGCCAATATGTTGGAAAATAAAACTTGATTATCAAGATCTTCAAGATACAACTAATAACGTCTATTTATCATATCCTTGTGATGATGATGCATATTGTCAGCAAGAATATTTATATTGTAGAGACAAATATGGAAATAAAATAGTTAGAAAAGGTGGATATTTTGGTTATAATTTCCCATATAGTTGTACTTTAGAATCATATCAAATTACCAGACCTACAGTTTTAAACGATGAATCAGATTGTTTCATACTACGTACACCTTGTAACCAATAAATATAAAGACATATAATGCTGAAACTTATTCTTATATTAATATTAGTCACATCCATTACTTCTTTTTCTAATATCTGGACTAAAGCAGATGGACCTTATAGATATGTTCTACTTAATAAAATATTTACTTTTAATGAAGTGACTTATATTTCTGAAATTTCTACTTTTGATTATGCATATAAACGTAATAAAGATGGATGGAGCAAATTAGACACAGGGTTTTTCGCTGACAAAGGTATAGTCTTTTATTTTGACCAGAAAGATGATATAATTTTTAGTTCAATTGGAAGAAAAATGTATTTGTCTTATGATGCTGGTAAAAATTGGAAAAAATTTGATACATTAGATGCTAATATTCGATATAATACAGTTGTAATCGTGGACTCTACAATCTTTTTACAGGCAAATGAATTTGCATGTCTTCACAAACTAGAAAAAGGATCAGATACTTTGGAAAAAGTTTATCTTTCAGATAGTAAAGTTGATTCTTTATATGCAGATAAAATTATATCATATGGGGATTATATTTTTGCAGCAGACAGGAGGGATCATTTTGATGGTGAAAGTAAATTAGGCAAGTTCTATATTTCAAAGGATAAAGGAAAAACTTGGAAATTATCTGAAAATATGAAAGAGCAAATAAATAATTTGCTTTACCACAATAACACCCTGCTTGCCTTTACTGATGAAAATAAACTATTTAAATCGAAAGACTATGGTGAGAATTGGACAGATGATACAAGTATTAACTTTGACGTTACAAAAGCAATTTCGTATAAAAACAAGATATTTGCTTGTGGTAGTCAAATCAATATTTCAACCGATAATGGAGTTACATGGGAAGTCAGTAAAAATAATGGTTTGGATGAACAAAGTTGTAAAGATATTCTTGTTAATAAAGATACATTATATTATATAACGAAATACGGATCTATTGCTTTTTACTCAACTGATGGTGGTAACCAATGGATAAGGAGTTCACCATTAACAGATGATTTTGCACACAGATCAATAATAGAAGTAAGAGACACTTTATTTTCTACAGGTGGTTTAACAATTAATTACTCGACAGACAATGGTAAATCTTGGAAAATGTATAGTGATAGTTTATATTATAAATATACATTTTTAAACGAAATTACAATAAGGGATAGTATCTTTGTTGCGGTGAATGATAGGTTCACACAATTCTTTATTTCTACTGATTATGGAAAATCATGGAGAGGAGAGAACTTGGGTATAATCAGTTCACAAGGTTGGATAGGTGATATAATAATTATGGGTAATAGAATTTTATTAACCAGTGGTTTATACGGCAATTATATTTCAGAAGATGCCGGTTTAACTTGGGATTATTTTGAAAACGAAATATTTGATAGAGACCTTAATATTTTTAAATATTTTAGATTAAGCGAAACTGATATAATTCTGTATAGTAAAGAAGGCTTATATAAAACTTTTGATAATGGAATAACTTGGGAATTCGAGAATTCAGGAAGTGAAGTGGTAAGAGTTCATGATAATTCATATAGAGAAGGGAATAATATATATACAATGGACTTTAAAACACATGAATTAATTAAATCCACCGATCTTGGAAGGACTTGGACAAACTTAAAGTTAAATATAGAACCTGACCTTTATTGGCTTCATATAATTCCATATCATGGATATTTGATATTATTGACAACTACTGATTTGTTTGTAACTAATAATGATGGAAAAGACTGGACAAAATTTGAGGTAGATTTATTAATGCCAAATGGTAAAGATTTATATTTTTATAGAGGGATTATATCCGACGAGTATCTGGTTTTATCTTCTGAATCTGGAATATGGCGAGCCAAATTATCCGATCTCGGTATAGAAGTAAAATCATCATTAGAATCAGAAATTGAAAGCAATTATCTTTACACTTATCCACCATTCCCGAATCCTGCGAAGTCAGAGGTTAAGGTGCTATTTTATTGGGATATCAACTTACCAATGACTACAGATGATATTAGTATTTATGACATTACTGGTAAAAAAATAGATTCTGCTGGTAAACTTAGCTTAGTTAAGCAAGAGAGTCATTATGGCAATCTAATTTGGGATTGCTCATCAGCTCAGCCTGGTATATACTTAATAAATATAAAACACGGTACTGAAAATATAACAGTTAAAGTGGTTGTTGAGTAAGAAATAAAATTGAATAACATTAAAAAAGCTCCCTCGGGAGCTTTATTATTTTCTATATCCCCAACTCCAAGACAATAGGGCAGTGGTCTGAGCCGAGTTGCAACGGCTGATGATATGAGTTCTTCACTTGAGTTAGCAAATCATTGCTCACGAAATGATAGTCTATTCTCCATCCAACATTTCTTTCTCTAGCTCTT
>JBFHKR010000206.1:0-3837 GCA_041595255.1 Chlorobiota bacterium | reverse complement strand
CAGTATCCTAAAAACTAGCTAGTTCCAGCTTAAATTTGCCTTGTACTGTAGATTCTATAGGTAAGTGGAGAGCACGAATAGTTACTTCATTCGCGAAATCACTAAGCTCTCTTTGATTTGGGATAAACTCACATTGCTCATCATTGTGATTGCTAGCAAAGCAAGCAAATGAGCATTTGCAAGGTAACTGATTATATAACGAATATCGAGTAAAGCCACATTCCATAGGTCTTAGCATATGCAGACCTATCCAAGCATTGATTATTATGTATGGGTCTGTTTTTAATGCGTGGAATTTCTCGAATCGATTGTGAAATTCAACTAAAAGCTGCTCTAGTCTAGATTCGGATTCTGTACCGCAGTTTTTCATCATACACTCAAAAAATCTATCACAATCTTGCTTTATACAAGTTTTGATATCCATATCGAATCTATTTTTCAAATATGAAGTATAGCTTTGATTGTCTAATTTCGAATAGAATTTCAGTGCGTCGTCTATTAATTTATCTCTAAGAGTTGTATTCTCTAAAACACAACATCTATTAGCTACTTCTTTATCTCGATTTAGCTTATGCAAATAAAGCTTAACTCTAGAATCTTCGAAATACTTAGTCACTGAATTTTCTACAGCTTTTATATCGCGTGTTAAAAATGTTTTAACCTTGTATCCACGCTTACTTAAGCGAGCTATTAGCTTAGTCCAAACATCTTCTGTATTATCTTCAGCAATTTCGAATCCAATTATCTGAGATGATAAACCTTCGATCGCGAAAGCAACAAACATCTCATTATTCTCAGGGGAGTTATAAGAACAGTTAAATCTGACTCCTTGTAAATAGACTACATCTGTTGTGCGAATCTCAGAGTTCTTATCTAGGAATGATTCCCAACTTTGAGTTTCACCCAAAAACTCTCTGATTTTCATATTAATACGGTGAGGAGAACTCTTGTAAAAAGGCACCAACTCTCTGATAGAATGTCCGAGTAAATAGGACTCTGCAATCGCACTAATATCTGGCTTTTTGTAAAGTACAATACCTTTCACCCATGTTTTCTCGCAATCTTTGCAACGGAAACGTGGGTCTCCTGAGCGAGTTTTACCATGCTTTATCACTGCATCCGATTGGCAGTATATACAAGTTATGTGTGAATTGTTTTGCATCTTAATCGTTTACGAATGAATCAATTCCTTCGTTTATCAAATTAAATATATCGTCAACTGACCCTACTCCATCTACATGGTGAGCAAGTCCTTGCTTCTCGTAGTATGTTATAATAGGTTTAGTTTCTTTCTGGTAAACTTCTAATCTATTTTTAACTGTTTCTTCGTTATCGTCTTTTCTTTGTATTAGCTCTTCGCCATCGTGATCACAAACTCCTTCATTAGCAGGAGGATTGAAAAGAAGATGGTAAGAAGTACCACATTTAGGACATACTCTACGCCCAGTCAATCTCTCTATTAACTCACTATTTGGTACGTTTAGTACTATAGCTACGTCTATCTTGTCATCCAAATCATTTAATAACTCATCTAAAGCTTCTGCTTGTGTTACAGTTCTAGGAAATCCATCTAACAAATACCCGCCTTTAGAACGATTTTTTTCTATTTCGTATCGCATCATATCTATTATCAAATCATTTGGTACTAGATTACCAGCATTGATATATTCTCTTGCTTTTTTACCTAGACCAGTCTCATTTTTCAGATGTTCACGAAGTATATCGCCTGTAGCTATTTGCGTTAAATTGTATTTATCGCAAATTCTCTTTGCTTGAGTGCCTTTACCAGCACCTGGAGGTCCTAAAAATATTAAATTCATAATTGTTGACAACTGTTTTATTTTCGATTCATATTTAGATTACAATTTAATCAAGTAATCGAGTAAATACAATTTATTGACTATTTTCGTACTCTTATGTTGCTCATAGCCCCACTACTAATCCAAGGTAAAGATTTCTACCTAAGTTAGGTAGATTATTTATACTGAAGTGAGTGTAGTAGTATTTGTCTAATATATTTTCGATTCCGAATCTTACTGTAACTGTCTCATTTATCTTGTAGTTATTTCTCCAGTTGAGAATTACATAGCCCGGAGTACTGTCTTCTATATTTATATTCTTTGAGATATTGTTTTGTCTTGATGCAAACTCTGCACTCATAACTCCTGTATAATCCTCGCTATTATAACTAAGATTAACAATTCCGGATAAAGGAGGTGTAAAAGGCAATGCCTCGTTGTATGTTAGTGATTGTGAATATTGATACTTCAACTTACCAAGTAAACCAAAACTTGAGTTAATATTATAGTCAATGCTTGCTTCCATCCCTGTTATATTGGCATTACCTATATTTTGGAACAATTTGAAACTCTGTGCGAATGTTTCTACTACTTCGACTCCATCGTCATTCAGACCAGCTATATAGTCAACTATATAATCATTGTATAAGTTCAGTTTTAGATTAAAATTGTCAGCATGGTAGTCATAGCCAAGATTTACAGAATATGATTTTTCCTTATTCAATTCTGGATTACCAATATAAATCGAATTATCTGCTATATTATAGATGTAAAATCCGAAAGATTCCAAATGAGTTGGGGCTCTTTCTATTCTAGATAGTGTAATATTAGCGTTTTGTGATTCTGATATTTCTAATTGTAAATTGGCAGAAGTATTGAGCTGTAGATTATTATTGGAGTATTTGTCTCCCCAATAACTTTCAGCTGTTGCTCTTGCAAATTCGCTATTTACCTTACGAGTTATATAATCGATTCTACCATTTAGTTTTAGCAATAGTGACTCATTAAGTTGAGTGAAATACCCTGTATATATGCCTCCACTATATGTTTCTATGTCACCTAAGTTTATCAAGTACATTTCTCTTCCCGTCTCTAGCATTTCCATTTTCATATCAGAGAAAGCGTTCATTCGGAATACTTCTAATGTGAATTTTAGTATATCATCACCTACTAATAGTTTATTTTTAGTGAGGAAACCCATAGTCTCAGTAGTTCCGTCCATAGGCATATACATACCTGGCATAACTGAACGGTTCATTATCTCTTCATCGCTTCTATCGTAATCATCCATCAAGTGAGATATACTATTGTAATAAACTCGAGTATCCCAACTAAGTATCACATCATTTATATTTTTCATTCCCAATTGATAAGATAGCATATTCATTTCAGTACTGCGAGTATCCATAATAAGGGCAGGGTAACCTACATCAGCACTATGGTCATATATATATTCTAATCCGTGAGTGATATTTGTACTTGAGTTGTATAATGTGTTCAATTTTACATTTTCTTTACTAAAGCTGCTATTACCTATCAAAGTACTATTACCAGCTGTAAAGTTACCTGCATTTTTCACCGAATAGCTTATTAGTGTAGCGAAATTACCGCTAGAATAGTCAACTCTACCTTTACTATTATAATATTCGGAAGCAGAGCTTATTTGATTATCTAATACTATTCTGAAATCATTATTGATTGTAGGTTTATTAGTAATAAAATTTAAGCTACCACCAACAGAAATACCGTGGCTCATGTCAGATTTGTCAGCCGATACTTCACTAGCTTTCAGGTTTTCTACTTCTATGTACGAAGTTATTGGATCCATCTTATCTATACAAGCTGAAAACATACGCATACCATCGATAGTTACGCTCAATCTATTCTGATCATAACCGCGCACTATTGCTTCGGATGCGAAATTAGCACGAGTAATCAATTCTATAGAATTATTATATTTGAGCAAATCATCTACAGAGTTGAGTACAGTGTTCATATTCTTCTGAACAGCATTAAAATCATCGTCAATGTCAATAAT
>JBFHKR010000205.1:0-3849 GCA_041595255.1 Chlorobiota bacterium | reverse complement strand
CAAAAAAGCATCAACACCATTGTTCAGTCTTAAAGCTGGTAGTGGTACTTTATATTTCTCAAAAAGGTTGATGATGAATTGGAGATAATAACTATCTTGGACTATCTCAAATTGCTTGAAGTAATTCCAGTTTATATCTAAGCCCAAGTAAAACTGGTGTTGTCCTGCACCATATCTATCTATACCCGTTACACTATGCCCTAAAGCTACAGCAAACAGCCCAGGGAAGACATTATCATCTATATCTAACATACCAGCAACATCTACGCTCACCCAGTGATTAGTGCTGTTATAATCATTAAAAACGGATGGATGCGTAGGAGAGGTAAATGGGTAATAACTTATTTTAGGTTTTATATAGTTAAGGTATGGTTCGTAATATTGGGCTACACTATAAGAAGCGCCTAGTATATTGGCAACCATATCGCCTCTGCTAAATCCTAGATACGGTCGACCATCTGAATAGCCGTCATATATTTCTACATAAGTTTGATGCAACATAGAAGCTCCAAATCCCACCCAAGCAGACGTTTCTTTGTCTAATCCTGTCCATTCAGTAGCTTTTGCAAACGAATTAGCTAGTGCATACGAAAAATAGAAATGCCCCATTTTATCTGCCAATAGTGCGTCATCGTATTCGGTCTGCCAATCCATTACGTGCCACTCTGCTGGGTCATCCCAATACTCATTGCTCTGGAATATATATGATGCTGCAAACCCTCCAACAGTACCTGCCCCAAAGATTATGGATTTTGTCACAGATAGAGTGTCCTCTGCACGAAGTTGTGTAGCTATAGAAAGTAATAAAAATATATAGAGTACTTTTCTCAATAATATCCCTAGTTTCAAACATCAAGTTAACAAAATAACAGCTAAATTTCTTAAAAAAACCCATACCACCGAAGTGGTACGGGTCTTGGGCTTAACATGAGGATGAGGGTAATTATTTTATAATCATTCTATTATTATTCTCTGTAGTGCCTGTTCGCCTCTATCAGATTTGACTACTACGTAGTACAATCCGGGATTTACGCCATTTAAGTTAAGAGGTCTGCTGTTAGTACCTTTGTCAAGAGACATTCCACTTTTTACGTTCTTTATTAACTTACCCGATAAATCATATACAGCTATAGAGATTATTCTGTTGTCATCTAAGTCAAACTCCACGTTAGAGTTACTAGTTGCTGGGTTAGGATATACTTTCATCTCTTTGATAGCACCCGAACAACCGCTCCAAACGTCCATAACTGCATTATCTTTCTCAATAGGTGCATTATCACAATGTTGAGCCTGCTCGCTAATAGCTGCTAATTCTGGGTTGATTTTTTCTAATAAGTTAGATGGCAGCTTAGTCAAAAACTCCTCAGTTGCTTCGTACCATACTATAAAGTCAGTGTTTACTCCATCGAAGCTAATCTCGATAGGGATTAACTCGTTGATGTAGTAATCGAATTTTGGACTTAAAATATTATATTTTTTATATCCATTATCGGATTCTATGTTTAGTTCATACTTCTTATTCTTAGGTGAACTATCATTAGCAATGGTTTCATTGTGGTTTATGTTCTCACTTTCCTCATAAACCTCAGTAATAATCTTAATCTTTTTACCTTCTTCCAAACTTTCCAATGGCATATAGATTGTTCTATTATTGGGGTCATTCGAAGATGTTTCCTCAGTTGCTTCAACTTCAATTAGAGTTGTGTTCTTGCTAGCTAGTGAATCTAGAGTAGCTTTTATAACAGCGTCCACATCCTTGCGGTTCATATCAGTAGTGTAGACTTCTATATTCCTATCCGATAAGACATTTACATCACTACCATCTTCAGTTGTTTTGTAAGATTTAAGCATAACTACATTAATACTATCTGAATTTCTTAGGAGTAGGTCTCTAGAGTAAGAACCATTATTCAAAATTTCAGTCTCTTCTGACTCATATTTTGAAAATGCAATTATCTTCTCAGTAGATTTCCCATCTTCACTTTCAGATCTATACCTATCCACTGTCGCTTCTACATTCCCTTTCTTGAACAAAGTAAGAGTTTTGAAGCCAGTCGATGTAGTCACCATAGCAGGTGTAGGTAATGCATCTCTGTCTTCATCTTGGTTATAATAGTCGCGTTGCTTTTCATTTTTCTGATTGATAGTATATGTGTACTTATCGAATGCATTTACTTTAAAGCTTTTGCTGTCGATTTCTATTCCTAACTTAGCTAACTCATCTTTAGTTAACTTTAAGGTATTCACTGACTTTATGTCTATTTTCTCTTCCGTCCAATTCAATGCTTTTGGCTTTTTGTTTAGCTCTTCTTTCTCTTCCGAAAGCAACGCTACTGAGCTTTGATTTGTTGGTTGTTTCTCTTCTGTCCAGTCTAGATCTTCTGGTTTCTCATTTGGCTTTTCATCTTTGTTATCTATTACTTCTGTTGTATTCTTGATACTGGTTTGTGCTACTTTAGTATTTGGTGAAGAAATACTCAAAAGAGCAATAGTAGCAATAGTTGCCACTGATGTTATAAGTGTCGCTATCATCGGATACGCCTTTATTTTGTTGTACAAATTAGTTGCAATGCCCCCATCGCTCAATTTGCCATAAAGCAGCTTCTTCGCATCGTCCTTTTCGTATATGGGCTCTACGTTCCTTGCTTTTTCAAAATATTTGTCCAATTCACTCATTTGGATACCTTTAGTTTATAAGCTCGTTCGCTTGTATTATCTTCTGGAATAGTTTTTTTTTCAATTAGAATTTCGGTTAGCTTTTCTCGTCCTCTTTTCAATCGGGATTTGACAGCTGATTCAGTACATTTCTGCATTTCTGCTATCTCTGCTATTTTAAATCCTGAGATTTCGAAAAGCACTATCGCTTCTTTCTGTTCCGGTGGCAATAGCTCGAGCGCTGAGTACAGATTTTGCACATCTAACTCGATTTCGGCCATATTCCTCGATATAAGAGAGTCTTCGTTCAGCTCACTTTTGTAATCTATTCGTCCATTACGGACTATTCCATTTTTGTAGAGTCGGCTAGCAATAGTAAACAAATAGCTTTTGAATGCCTTGGGTTCTTTGACTTGTCCAAAGTTCTCATAGGCAATCAGCAAAGTCTCATTTATTATGTCCTTTGCGTCGAAAGAGCTATTCGCCATTGCCATAACAAATCGGGACAAGTCCTTTCTGATTGGCTCGAATAGTTCTAAAAAAGCTCTTTGTTTTTGTTTACTCATCTAATCCTGATTATCATCTACAAAGTATAAGTGCGATGAAACTGAAAAAAGTTGCAGAGTAATATAAGAAAAGTTGGAGGTGATATGAAAATAATAGATTTACAAGAAAAAATGGAGCTATTATCTATAGCACTAAGCCCCCTTGTCAAAGAGGGTTTGGGGGATTTTGAGACGTATGCAATACGTCTCTACATTTTTGACAATAATTACACCGTGAGATCCTTAAATCCGATTAATCCGTGATTCAGAATTATTCTACCTGGACTCTTCACTTCGTTCCCTTCAGAGTGACGGTTTTGAGTAGGTTTGGGGGGTTTTAGGTTAAATAAAGAGACGTAAAAATATATAATGAAGCGAAATACAATCCCAAGACTATAACTATAGAATTTTTATATTAAAGATTTATTACTAATTTATTCAGTTCGTAAACTACATTTTTGAGTTAAAAATGAAAAAAATACTATTTCTGTTCCTATTTCTGCTTGTTATAAACTCATGTAAAAAAGATGAAGCCGATGTTGTTTCACCTGGCAATGAATACACTCCAAAAGTAATAACAGAAACTTATGGCACTGCAAAGCTTGTTGGCTTTGTCAATGATAAGTCTGGGAATCCTATCTCTGGTGTT
>JBFHKR010000204.1:0-3876 GCA_041595255.1 Chlorobiota bacterium | reverse complement strand
TTTTTTAAACATAATATTCTATTCGATTTCATTATAATCATTTACAAATAATCCTGATTTCCACAGATTACTCTACCGCAATATAATAAAATCTGAAAGATAGTTACGAAAAACGATTATAAGTTTGGGGTATAAGAAGTAAGTAAATTTGAATTAATAATTTGTAGTCTAATCCTCATTTCCTTATATTTACTTCCAACTATGAAATACTACTTACAAATATTGTTAATACTTGTTCCTGCTATTCTGTTATCTTCAGAATGGGAATTAGACTATTATCTAAAAGTCGAAAATAAAAACTCAAAAGTTATTAAATATGATGATATCTATAATGTAATAGACAATAAAGATAGTACAATTAGATTAATTAGGCTTGATAATGAGGAAATCGATACTATAGTCTTAGATTCTTACTATAACGACTATTTTCTTGGGTTTGACATGGATTCAAATTTTGTTATTTATAATGGTTTTAAATATGTAAGTATCTACAATCTAAAAAATAAATTAACAATAAATTTGCCTAACAAGAATAAACCATTTAGAAACATTGAATTAATTAATGGGGAAATTATAATTAGTTCTGCTGATTTATCGAATGTATCATGCAATAACAAAACAAAAACTTTAGTTCAAACTATTGATTTAAATTCCAAGACTCAAGAATTATATACGTTTCCTAACCCAATTGGAATTGATCTCAGTAATTTTTCTCCATGTAAAGCTATAGCTATTTTTAATAACTTAATTGCCGTACAAGATATTTCAACATATAGTGTTAAGTTTTATGATTTAAATTATAATTATGTTGATAGTATAGTATATCAACCAACTGATTGGAAGCAATATACAGGAAAGATTCCTCACTATGAATGTAATCCAGAAATAATGGATCATTTTGATAAATGTTGGGAAATAATAGATAATTATAGCAGAATAAACCTAATAAATACATTGAATGATTCGACTGTATTGATTACGTGGGGCATGCTTGACAAAAATAAAGAAGAAAGAAAATTTAAATTCTATCATGATAAATGGACAAAAATCAACGGTAATTGGGAAGTTGAAAAGGAAATAACGTTTGAAATTAATAAGTTAAACGATATTTTTGATTTAAGTAAAATAGATGTAAAGGCTGAATATTTTGTCAAACATGGCTATCTATATATAATAAAACCTTTCCCAATTGATTTAGTAAAGAAATACTATGGTAAAAGTTTTTCTGAATTTGAGAATGCAATGAATGAGTTTTACATAGATAACGAATTACAATATACTTGTTTCATTTACAAATATGTACCTTAAATGATTCAGACTATTCTATATATTTCCCTTTCAATTAGTTTACTAAATTTGGTTGATAAACCAATTGAATTAATTGATAATAAAGATCAAATTTATATTATTATTTCTGATGTGAGTTGCCATGAATGTTTATTACAAGTTGAAGAATGGACAAGCCATTCAGAAATGGAAATGACAGCAGTTATATGGTACAATGAAACAATTATTCAAAAGAAAGAACAAATCGCTTTTTATAAAAAATACATTTCACCTAAAACATGGGCTTTTTCAAGAGATTTAGATAATTTAAATGAAGAATTTATTCTCAAACATTCCCCAAATGTAATAATCGTTAAGGAAAATAAAACTTACTACTTCAAATATGTAGATTTATTTACTGGTAAATCAAGGGTAGAGGAATTAAAACAACTTATTGGCTATAAGGAATAATTCTATTCATACTAAGGTAAAAAATTATTAAGAAAAAACTATGAAATACTACTTACAAATATTTCTAATATTGCTTCCAACTATCTTGCTTTCTGCCGAATGGGAGAAGGTTGATTTGCCTAATTTGAATAATGGGCATATAGAAAATGCCTTCTATTATGATGGTCAGTATATACTTCAAAAATGGGATGGGCAATATATCGGCTCGAATAATTTGAAGGATTGGAAAGAACTAGATTCAAATTATATTAGCGAGTACTCTTTTCAAGTAAATGCCACTAAAAGTATCAGTAAATTAATCAATGAATTTTATAATTTAAGGGGATACTATGATGTTATAAGCTTCAATAGTATAGGTGCGTTATTCTATAATAATAATGACAGTATGATTCATTTCTCGAATTATAATGATCTCCGTAATGATTTAATATCTGAAAGCTATGAATTAGATCATAAAAAGTTAACTCCTATTAAATCACTAGACAACTCATTCTATTTCTATAAAGATAGTACTTTATATGAACTTAGAAATAATAAACTAGAAGAAATAAAAGTAACAAACATAAGTAAGTTTAAGGATGGACTTATAATGTTTAGATATAAGGGCGCATTGAAGATACTTTATGAGGGGTATGGTATTTCCTATTTAAATGTCATTTCTGTTATCAATTTTCAGGATGATAAATTTAGCATTAAAGAAAAAATATTCGAAAATCTTCATAGAAATTATGGTCTATACATTGTCAATAATTACATATTGTTGAACCGACCACCCAATCCTATTGCTATTGATATAGAGTCAGAATTTAAAGAATCTATTAGTTTAAATATTCCAGATAATGTTTATTTATATGAGTACTATATCTATGGTGATTCATTATATATATACGATTTACGCCAATATGAAGCAATATATTATTCAATGTCGAGAAAAACTCTAATTCCTGACGATTATCAATATACAGATGATTCAGAATTATATTATAACATTTGGGATTATTCATTTCGTATCAGAGTAGAAGATCATCAAGAAATGGATTCTATTAAGTCCTATTTTGAGGTTTATGACAAAGAAAATAAATTAGTAAAAAGCACAAAAATTGGAGGTTGGTATTCCTCTAGTGTTAGAGTAAATATAATCTATTCTGATAACGATTTTTGTTTAATAAATATTAGTAATGATTTATTTAGGTTAAATAATGAATCATTAGAACCAAGAAAAGTGACAAACTCTTCCGGTAAGTTCGGCTTTGAAGGTGATATGCTTTATAATATCACGAATAACCGGTTTGAAGACTCTCTCCGTTATGAGATATCTTATGATTATGGAGAAACTTGGAGTAAGTATAGCTTATATTGCAAATTATCAAATGCAGATTATATCACAGACTGTGTACAAGTACCAAATTCACATAAGTTAGTCTTTGTCGATGATGACCTTTACTCATTTACAGTTGATTCCATTTTTCATTCAAAAGTTGGGAGTGATAATGTAGAATTGCTTGGTGATTATAAAACACGGGGTAAATTTGAAAAAGAAAAATATATTTACTTCTTAGATGAAAATACAGGCAAAATATACCAAATAGTAGATAGTGATAATATAATAGAGCTACCACTAGACAAAGTTACTAGTAAGAAAATTACTTCTATTGATTTAAACAACGGCTACCTCTACGCGACCGACTTATACAATCTCTACCGCTTTAAACTAGAGTAGAGTCATCTCTTCATAAATTTGTGGCTAGTGTTGTTAATCCTAAAATTCACATTTCAGTGTATTGCCTTTGGCTTTAGCCAACGGATATTAAATCAATCCTAGACCGCTTGGACTTTAGTTTTATTAATATTGATATCCTAAGTAGTTCCCCTGGACTCTTCACTGCGTTATCAGAGTGGAGTGGTTGGGTGATTTGGAGACTTAAGCATTACGTCTCTACACTTGTTTCTAGCAAAAAAAAAGGTCGTCATTAACTGACAGCCTAATTTTTAATCTTTTGTATAGTTTAATCTATTACTTCTTATCTATTCTGATTTCTTGTACTTTAGCTTCTGTGAAGCTATATTTTTCGAATAGGTTGTACGCTCCGAATAGCACACCACTGAATAGCATCGTAGATAGTAAGTTCCAATTAAAGA
>JBFHKR010000203.1:0-3882 GCA_041595255.1 Chlorobiota bacterium | reverse complement strand
GGGATAATCTCGTTATTTTTCGATAGATTTTTAGATATATGAGCAATAGTACCAGACCAAGCGCTGATATCATTAGAATCTTCGTAAGCTATATACGCTATTTTCATTAGTTTTTTATGCAATGAGATATATAAGATACAAAGATAAGGAATTGTAAATAAAAAAAGCTCTTCCTGAAAAGAGCTGAAATTGTGGAGGTGGTGGGATTTGAACCCACGTCCGAAGAACTTCATCTGACGCTTCTACATTTATAGTCGTTCTATGAGTTCTCGTTTAGCAGTAACCGATCGACAGGTTGTACTAAATATATTGACTAATTTATTTCGCATTGGTGCTAGTCAAACGCACCGCAGCTATCCTAAAAGGGTTTCGACACCTTATGAAAGAGCGTTTAGGCCCACTCTAACTAAGATGGGACGCGTAAGTAGTATTTACTTAGGCAGCCATTGCAAAATTATCTTCTGCATTTGTTGTTTTACCGGTTGTATTAACGTGCGTCACCAGTAGAGCACGAAATGCGACAATCAAATTCCGACACTTCGTCGAATCCAAGTCACCCCCATTTATCAAAGAGCTTTTCTTATATATTAAGACTGCAAACTTAAGGAATTATTTTACTTTATCATACTCTAATTGGAGTAACTCTCTTTCAGAGTCAGTAAGTTTCTTACCTCTCCTCTGCATTACTATTTCGCAAACTTCAATTGCTTTTGAGTATTTATAGGTTGGTGACGTTTGTAAACCACCCCATGAGAAAGATTTTATATGATTGGGCAAGAAACCCGGACGTACTAAAATACCACAGACACCAGCAATAGTACCTGTATTAAATTGAGTGTTGATGGCTGATTTGGTGTGGTCACCACATATCAGCCCCAAAAACATAGTACCAGTTTTTATTTCATTATCTCGTTGAAGTACTGTAATTTCTGAGTAAGTATTCTTGAGGTCAGATGTATTAGTATCAGCACCCAAATTCACCCATTCGCTAATAAATGAATGCCCTAAAAAACCATCATGCTGTTTATTGCTATATGATTGTATAATAGAACCCTCTACTTCTCCCCCGACTTTACAAACTTCACCTATAGAAGTGCTTCCATAAATTTTTGCTCCAACTTTTATAGTTGAATTTTTACCTATATAGCAAGGACCTAAAATCGTAGAACCAGCCATAATCTTAACATTTTCATCTATGATAACAGCACCTTCTGAAGCATCTATAACTACATTAGGATGAATTTTTACAGTATCCGAAATGAAGATTTGAGATTTTTCTAGATAATGAACACCCTTCGAATATTCTTCTTTTGGTGAGTTCCAATTTCTATAATAGTTAGCATCATCTATAAGTATAGATTCATTATAACTAATAGCATCCCATATATAATTGAGATATTTAGTATCCGAATCAAGTGAAACGGGATTATAATCTTCGGAATTCAGATTATCTAGAGATTCAAGTCCATCTAAAATCGCATCTGTGTAATAACCAACTATCTTATCATTTAGCAGAATAGTATAGTTTGATGATGAATCTGTTATCAAATCATCAAGTTGAGAGGCTAATTCTGAATTTGGTAATAATTGAGATGAAAGTATTAACTTTTTATTCGATTTACTTTCTTTATTATTAATAGAAAATCGGTCTAGAAAAGAATCAAGTATAAGTTCATTTGTAGAAAAGAAAGAAATAGAAGAAGTATCAAATACAATTTGATACTTCTCAAATATTCGCATTGCCCCTACTCTCAATTCCCACACTGGATGAAGAACTGAAAACGGATAGAAATTTTCATTGACTTTAGATTCGAATAATATAATTGAATCTAATTTCATTATATTTCACTTTGTTTCTTATTTTTAAGAACTGCTTTTACAAAGTCTATGAATAGTGGATGACCTGTAACAGCTCTTGATTTTAATTCCGGATGGAATTGAACACCAACGAACCAAGGATGATCTTCTAGTTCAACTATTTCTACCAAATTACCATCTGGTGATAAACCAGCAAGTTTCATTCCTTTACTTTGTAATTTTTCTCTGAATTGATTGCTAACTTCGTAACGGTGACGATGACGTTCAGATATTTCTGCAGTACCATAAGCAGCGAAAGCATTAGTTCCCTCTTCTAGTACACAAGGATAAGCACCTAATCTCATAGTACCACCTTTGTCTTCTACATTTACTTGATCTGCCATTAGGTCAATTACATTTTGGTCATTTTTCTCAAATTCAGAAGAATTAGCTTGTTTTAATCCGCATACATTGCGCGCAAATTCGATAACAGCACATTGCATACCTAAGCAAATACCAAAGAACGGAATTTTATTCTCACGTATAAATTTTATTGAATGTAATTTTCCTTCTATTCCTCTATTGCCAAAGCCAGGAGCTATTAGCACACCATCGTACTCAGCTAAAGTTAGTTTAGCAGTCTTAGCATCTATAATCTCTTCAGAGTTTATCATATCCAATTCAACTTTAGTATTGTTGATAGACCCAGCATGAATAAATGCTTCTGCTATACTCTTATAAGAATCTTCATATTTTGTATATTTACCAACAAGAGCAATTCTTACCGTATATTTAGGATTTTTAATTCGCTTTACAAATTTGGTCCATGTGTCAAGATTTATTTCTTTTGCCTCAAGACCTAATTTCTCTAATATTGTTTCTGTTAAATGCTTTCTTGCGAAAAATAAAGGTACTTCATAAATAGTATCTACATCTCTAGCTTCGAATACTGCATCCTCATCTACGTTACAGAAAAGAGCAATTTTGTCTCTTATATCTTTCAGTAAAGTATGTTCACTACGACAAAGTAATACATCTGGCTTTATACCATACTGCATTAGTTGACGTACCGAATGTTGAGTTGGCTTAGTCTTTAACTCCTTTGCTGAAGCTATATAAGGAACGTAAGTTAGGTGAATATTTAGATAATTCCCTTGGCCTAGTTCATAGTTCATTTGTCTTTGAGCTTCTAAAAATGGCAATGATTCGATATCACCAACTGTTCCACCAATTTCGATCAGAACGAAATCTTTTTCTCCATCGAGTGATTTCATTCTAATTTTAATTTCATTAGTTATATGTGGGACTACTTGGACTGTTTTACCCAAATATTGCCCTTTTCTTTCTTTTTTAATAACATCATAGTAAACTCTACCAGCAGTCAGGTTGTTTTTCTGCGAAAGTGACTCATCTATAAAACGCTCATAGTGACCCAAATCCAAATCAGTTTCGGCACCATCGTCTGTAACGTACACTTCACCGTGCTGAGTAGGACTCATTGTCCCCGGATCTATATTTATATATGGGTCCAATTTTAGGATACTGACGCTATAACCGCGTTGCTTTAACAAGAAAGCAATCGAAGACGACGCAATCCCTTTACCTAATGATGATAAAACTCCACCCGTAACGAATAGGTATTTCGTTTTGTTATGTTTTTTTGCTTGAGTCATTTAAAATGATGTGATTTTAGTAAATTTGAATAAATTAATTTCAAAGATAGCCAAATTGGTTAAAAGTGACAAAAATAACTTATTCAACTTTTAATTAAATATAAGAGTAAAGGAAGATAATGAACAAGATTTTAATAGTATTAATAGTAGCTTCGAGCTTTTTAATTAGTTGTGGGGAAAAAAATAAAAGCGATTCGAAGAAAATTACTTTTTGGCATTTTTGGAGTGAACCATATCAAAGAACTGTTGTTGACTCGTTAGTTAAAGAATTTGAAAAGCAGGAAAAAGTTGAAGTCGAAATAACAGAACTAAGCTGGGGCGATGGGAAAGTAAAACTATTAGCTGCTTTCAATTCTAATACTGCTCCTGATGTACTCGAGCTTGGCTCCGATTGGGTATCACAATTTTCTTC
>JBFHKR010000202.1:0-3902 GCA_041595255.1 Chlorobiota bacterium | reverse complement strand
CTTGATTGGGCAGTATCTAAAATTCTTAGAATATCTTTCTCTGTTAGATAACCACTACTATTCTCAATAAAAACTGTATTTATTTTACTGTAAACCGTATCTATTTTTGCTAAACTATCTACTAGCATAACACTTCCCCCGCCGATACTTCGACTTCGTTTAGTGACCAAGCTCCACTAGGGTGCGAGACGACCTTTGAGAAGGGCGAAATTGCTTCACTAGTGGGCGTAAAGCAGTAAGATAATGGCGTAGAACCATTTCTTAAAGGCGTAAGGGGGTAAAAGAATGGCGTAAGCCACTGGGATAATAGTTTTAATCGGTGTTTTGTCATATTGGTCCTGCTTCTATGATTAAAATAGAAAAAAGTAAATTACTAATAAATCAAAGAAAATGAAATTTTATTTGATAAATAGTTTGTGGGGTGATGAAATCAAAGATGGAGTTTACCTTTATGAATTATCTACTTTGCTATGAGAATTAATACCAATAATTTTTTGTTAAATATTTCAAGGTTTTATTTATGAACTTCACACTATATTAACCCACAGCTTATAGTAAACTAACATGGAAAGTGAATTTTTGTATATTTAGAATTATCAAAGTATTAATAATGCAGAAGGTCACTTTAAAGAATCTAATAGAAAGTGTGTCTCCAGACAGTAGATCATCACGTATTCTACTAAAATATAGTTGGATAGAAAATATATTCAACAAGTTTCTTAGCTTTAATGAAGTTAATAGATTCTTAAGAAGAACTGAGAACTGGTCTGGTATTGAATTCATAGAAGAACTGTTTGACTATATTGATTTCTCTTTTACTACAACTCATAAAGATAAACTAAAAATACCATCCGAAGGACGATTAATAGTAGTCGCTAACCACCCTCTAGGAGGATTGGACGCCTTGTCACTTATATGTAGTATTCACGAAGTACGTCAAGATATAAAGATATTAGCAAATGAAATGCTAACAAATATTGAACAGTTAAATGAGTTCATAATACCAATCGATGTCTTTTCGAAAGGCTTGAAAAAAAGTACAATCGTATCTATAAATAATGCAATGATAGAAGAGAAAGTACTAATAATATTTCCTGCAGGTGAAGTCTCGAGATTGAAATCTGGAAAAATAAAAGACGGAGATTGGTCGAAAAGTACTATTAGTATTGCAAAGAAAAATGGCGCCCCAATTTTACCAGTATTTATAAAAGCTCAGAACTCCATACTTTTCTATATTGTTTCTAAATTAAATAAGAGGATATCTACAGTTCTATTACCAAGAGAAATATTTAAAAAATCTGGTGAAAGAATAGGAATTAGAATTGGCGATATTATCCCAAGTGTTGCAATAAGTAACTACATGAAAGACAAGCAACTAATAAAATTACTTAAGAAGCATGTTTATCAGATAGGAAGAGATAAAAAAGGTATCTTTATGACTGAGAAAAATGTTGTTCATCCTCAATCTCAGAAGTCAATTAAAATTGAACTAAATATGTCTAAAATTTTATTAAATATTGACAGTAAGAGTAAAATATATTGTACTAACTATAAAACTAGTAAAACTGTTATTAATGAACTCTCTAGACTACGAGAGTTGACATATAGAAAAGTGGGAGAAGGAACTGGAAATAAATCAGATAAGGATAATTATGATAAAATTTGTGATCATTTGATATTATGGAATAATGAAAATATAGAAATAATAGGATCATATAGATTAGGTGACCTTTCTGAGATAATAAAAGTACATGGTTATAATAAAATTTATAATTCCGAATTGTACGAATTTACACCTGAATTAGAAATTATATTACAAAATACATTAGAACTTGGTAGAAGTTTTATTCAACAAAAGTATTGGAGAACTAACGCATTAGATCATCTTTGGCAAGGAATAGGAAAATATGTTATTGAAAAACCGCATATAAAGTACTTGTTTGGCGCTATAAGTCTTAGTGACACTTATTCTGAATTGGCAAAGAACTTAATAGTTTCTTATTATAAGAAGTGGTATTCTGATTCAAAAAATAACTATTTAGTTCCAAAGTATAAGTTTGAAATATCTAGACTTTCATATAAAAGTATATATACAACATTAAATGGAAATGACTATAAAGAAGATTTTTTTAATTTAAAGCAAGCATTAGCTAAACTTGGCTATACTGTGCCGATATTATTAAGGAAGTATACTGAATTATGCGAATATGGAGGAGTGAAGTTCCTTGGTTTTGGTATTGATAAATCCTTTAACAATTCCATTGATTGTGTTGTGCTATTAGATTTAGATAAAATCAAACCCGAATTTAAAGATAGGTATTTTAAGGAAGCTCAAAATGAAGTATCTTTATTCTAATAAAAAAGCCAATCACTCTTAAGTTGATTGGCTTTAACGCTTTAGTACTATTCGAAAGACTACTCTTGTTCAGCTAACCATCTTTCCGCATCTATAGCAGCCATACAACCCGTTCCTGCTGCCGTAATAGCCTGTCTATAAACATGATCTTGAGCATCTCCACAAGCAAAAACACCATCTACATTTGTATAAGTAGATTTATCTTTTGTTAAAATATAACCTACTTCGTTCATATCTATGATACCTTCGAATATATCTGTATTGGGTTTATGTCCAATCGCGATAAATGCTCCGCCACCTTCGTAGAAAGTAACTTCACCAGTATTTACATCTTTTAAATTAAGACCAGTAAGCTTTTTAATACCATTAGTTGTTTCTCCAATATATTCATCAACAACAGCATTTTCAATAAATTCAATTTTAGGGTGATTTTTTGCTCTTTCAAGCATTATTCTAGAAGCTCTATAATTTTCACTTCTATTAACAACAGTTACTTTTTGACCATATTTAGTTAAGAAAAGTGCTTCTTCCATAGCCGTATCTCCCCCACCAATAATGAACAGATTTTTTTCTCCGTTGAAAAAGAATCCATCACAAGTAGCGCAAGCAGAAATTCCTGATCCCCAATAAGTTTCTTCACTAGGGATGTTTAGTAATTTTGCTGTTGCACCAGTAGATATTATAACAGCATCAGCTGAATAATCACCTTTTTCTGTTGACATTTTGAATGGTCTTTCAGAGAAATCTACTTTATTTACCGTTTCAAATATCGACTTTGTACCAAACCTCTGTGCTTGCTTTCTAAGTATATCCATCATTTCCGGTCCTTGTATCCCATTTACAAAACCTGGATAGTTTTCTACTTCAGTAGTTATAGTTAACTGACCACCTGGTTGCATACCTTCAAATACAACTGTTTCTAGATTAGCTCTTGATGCATATAAAGCTGCTGTTAATCCTGCTGGACCAGAACCTATGATAATTACTTGATGATGTGTTGACAATTCGTTTTCTCCTATTCTTAAAATTTAATTTTCTAATTGACGATTTTAAAGTCTTTTTATTAATATTCTATTTAGAGTTCTTTTCTAACTCTAGTATATTTCTTTTTATGCCGTAGTGTTTTGGTCTTTTCAGTGGACTTTTGATGTATCTTTCTTTGAATTCATCTTCTGCATAATTGAATACAGTCTCTTTATCAAGAATAGTTTCTCCATATCGTGGATTTACGAAATCTTCTATTTGAATAGGAACCCTATGATTATTCCAAGGACAGACCTCTTGACAAATATCACAACCGAAAGCCCAACCTTCAAGACTTTCTGAAATATCAGTAGGGAAACTATCAGATTTTGATTCTATCGTCCAATATGATATACACTTAGTAGAATCTACTACTTTGTCAGATATAATTGCATTTGTTGGACAAGCATCTATACATTTACTACATTTCCCACAATAATCTTTTACTAAATCATCATGTTCAACTTCTAAAGTTGTAATTATAACAGATATAAAAAAGTAAGAGCCTAACTTTTTGTTAAGT
>JBFHKR010000201.1:0-3935 GCA_041595255.1 Chlorobiota bacterium | reverse complement strand
TTAGAAGCTATTAGGAAACAAAACAGACGTATATCTGTGGAAGTAACTAAGACTTGTCAAGAAGGTGCAAAGAAATAATAAATAGTCTTATTCATTTCGATTTGCAGAATGGCTGTCCGAGAGGGCAGCCATTTTTTTGGTATTTTAATTCCTTAACTTTTATTACCATTTAATCAACTTTTACTATACTGTATAAGTATATAAAGAGTATTAAGCTTAAAAAAGGTTGTGATTAAATTACTTTGATGTAACAGGCGCTTTTATAGTTCTCCCCCAAAATATAAAATATGCGATTAATCCAATAATCAATGTCATTCCAATAGCTGAATATTCACCTCTATAAATATGAAATATTGAAGCAAATAACATAACAACGGCTAATCCTAATGCTGCTAGTCCAGATAACTTAGGTTTAATACGAAGTAGGGTAGGTAGAATTAATCCTATGCCACCTAAAAATTCAGATATTCCTATAAACCTCACAATTATCGATGAAGTATTAGCCACCCATGGAAGCGTTTTTGCTATTTCCTCTATAGGTTGGAATAATTTCATTGAACCTGTCATTATAAACATTGCCGCAAGTGCAAATTGAGCAATCCAAAGTAAAATATTTAATGTTTTAGTTTTCATTTTAAAATCTCTTATCTAGTTGTTAATATAATATTGTTTAAAAAAATTCTCATTGAAGTTGTTTCGGTTATTAGAATCATATTAATTATTTCCACCGTAGTTTATAAATAATTCGCTCTTTGGTCTTCTAACCTTTTTCATGTTAACTAACCAATCCTGATCAGCATCTCTGTAGCCTAGTGGTAATAATACCACACTTTTTAAACCCTTTTCTTTAAGATTTAATAATATATCTAGTGCATTCGAATCAAAACCTTCCATAGGAGTAGCATCAATTTTTTGTTCTGAAGCTGCTATAAGGGCGACACCCAATGCTATATAGGCTTGTTTTGCAGAATGAGATGCGTGCCATTCTTCTGATAAATTGGAATACATTTTCCATAAATTATTCTTATAATCATTCATAGTATTTAAAGGGAGTCCTCTTTCGGATAAAGTATAATTTAAAATCTTATCTATTTTATCTAAAGTATATGAATCCCAAGATGTAAAGACTAACAAATGAGAACAATCTAATATTTGACTTTGCCCATTTGCGATGGGTTGTATTTTTTTTAATAACTCTTTGTCATTAATCACTAAAATGGAATATGGTTGAATTCCTGATGAAGATGGAGCAAGTTGAATTGCATTCAATATATAATTGAGCTTTTCTTCTGGAATTTTATTACCATTCATTTTTTTCGTTGCATATCGCCAATTCATATTTTCGATTAGGTTCATATTAATTTCACCGTATATTTTTAATTTATTTTCAAAATTAGTAAGTTTGATATACTATAAGAAGTAACTATAATAAAAATATTACTATACTTTTGTATAGTAACAATCTAAGAGGTTGATAATGGTAGGAATAGAAAGTTTTAACGAAGTTAGGCAATGCACTACGTCCTATATTCTTGCTGTAAATGATACATTAAATGTTATAAGTGGAAAATGGAAACTACCTATTATAGCTTCACTTTTGCACGGCAATAAAAGATTTAAGGAACTTCAAGAAGATATAAATAAGATAACACCTAGAATGCTTTCTAAAGAATTAAAAGAGCTGGAGTTAAATGGTATTGTTGAAAGGCAAGTCTTTGATACTAAACCTGTACTTATCGAATATGGGCTCTCTTTAACAGGCAAAAAGCTAATAGAAGTAATAGATCCTATGGTAAAATGGGGGCTCGAACATAGGAAGGCTAATATGGGATAAGTTACAAAATGAATAAATCAGTTCTTGTACTCCCGTTTGAGAGGATAAAACAAGATCAATATTAGTCTAAAAAGAATAGATTTATCGTAGATGGTACTTTTGGTGTAGCTGTTGACTTGTTTTATAGAGTTAAAAAAAGAACATACTACAATCCTATCATTGGAGTATGATTTTCTTAATGTTAATGATGATTTAGTGACACTAACGCAAACTAAGTTGACTGGGTCAATATTTAAATTTCTATTCGGAGGAGTACGTTATTTAAGCCCTCCTGATAAATTCACACCATACTTTGGATTGGAGTAGGTCTCTATTCTATAAACTCAAACCAAGAAGATGTGTACACATATAAAGATTTTGATGGTGAGGCTAAAAGTGGTAATCTATTTCCTTCTGTAGCAGTTTCCTTTGAATTAAGGGCAGGTCTATTATTCCCTATAAATAAAAAATTTTCAATAACTGCAGACGTGGATGTAGGAGTTATTTCTGCAGAGTTTTTAGGTCTAATTCCTAAATTACAAGTTGGCGGGATTTATTGGTTAGATTAAATAGTATATAATCCCTAATTCAGTTTCTACCCCCCTCCAAAAATAAATTACAATCGGCTGTCTTCAACGGGGACAGCTTTTTTTATACTCACCCAAAATAAATTTTACAATTTTTTGAAAATAATACTTGACAATATAAGTCATATTGACTAAGTTTGTATTAGTAACTATTGTTCAACAAAATATATCAAGTCAATATGGCTGGATTTAGCAAAGAGCAAGCAAGGGAAATCATCCAACGGCTGAAAAGTAATCTAGATCTTCGGACGGATGCTGAGTTAGCCGTACGTTTGGGGCTTGCGGAAACTACAATCACTACTTGGAAGCGTCGCGGTACGGTTGATATCCCTCTAATAATAGAGAAAGTGGGCGATGTCAGCTTAGACGAATTGATATTCGGCGAGGATAATGAACCCGAGGAAAGTGTCAATCTGACAGTATTCGGATTGGGTCAGACCGGAGGGAATGGTTCAGTGCCACTCTATTCGTCGCGAGTATCAGCCGGTAAACCACTAGAAGTAACCGAGGAAGTAGAGGGTTATATATACCCGAACAAACGCTTCCACAAGGGAACATTTATGGTCGGAGTGCAGGGCGATAGTATGATAGGCGTAGGTATAATGGACGGTGACAAGCTGTTAGTCGATACTCTCAAAGAGCCACGCGAAGGCAATATAGTAATAGCCCGAGTAGACGGCGCTTTGACAGTGAAGACTCTCAACTTCAGAGATGGAGGAGTGCTACTATCACCAGAGAACCCAAAGTACCAGCCCATCAGAGTAGATGAGGATACTGCCATCATAGGAGTAGTGGTCGCCACCCAACGCGATTTCGTATAGCAATTAGTCAATATGACTATATTTATAACGGATGTGAGTTTGTCACATATCCGAACGGGTGAGGTGTGTGGTGAGTGGTCTTTAGTCCATAATTGTAAAAGGTTGAGGGTTAGATGTTAAGAGGAAGTGACTTAACCCCCCCTTAATCCCCCCTTGACAGGGGGGAGATAAAGTTAGTGTAAATAAAAGAATAATTTGAATTACTCCCCAACTCAAAAGCCCCCCTTGTTAAAGGGGGGTTGGGGGGATTGGAAGGAGTGAGATAATTTTTTATAATGAGATTCCCACGCTTTGCTCGGAATGACAGTGATTCATGTGGGTTGAGATTTGGACAAAACAATGAAATTTATACCATATAATACAGAACTAAAAATGCGGGCAAGAGAGCTACGCAAGAGATTGACAAAAGCAGAAAGAAAGTTATGGGCGGATTTTCTTAGGTCGCTCAATATTCCAATAAAAAGACAAAAAGTATTGGACAACTATATAGTCGATTTCTATTGTTCTAAAGCAAAATTAGTGATAGAAGTCGATGGTGATTCACATAATACAAAAGAGGGGATAGAGTATGATGAGCATAGAACAGCAGTACTAGAATCTTTCGGCTTAGAAGTGATGAGATTCACAAACGATGAAATATTTTTTGATTTTAATAAAGTGCGTGAAATAATTCTAGACAAGATAACATCAAAAGTTGGGTTAAATAGGAATGAT
>JBFHKR010000200.1:0-3963 GCA_041595255.1 Chlorobiota bacterium | reverse complement strand
TGACTGGTGTTGCTGTTGATATAGTAGTTGATAGTGTCTCAGTCAAGACAACTTTTCAAAAACAATTGAAAGAAATGGGCGTGATATTTTGCCCTATGAGCGAAGCAGTAAAAGAGCACCCTGAATTAGTAAAGCAATATCTTGGTTCTGTAGTACCTACTACTGACAATTATTATGCAGCGCTCAACTCTGCTGTGTTTAGTGATGGCTCTTTTTGTTATATTCCAAAAGGAGTTCGCTGCCCAATGGAGCTAAGCACATACTTCCGTATGAACGCGGCTTTGACTGGTCAATTTGAGCGTACTCTTATCATAGCTGATGAAGGTAGCTACGTCAGTTACCTAGAGGGTTGTACAGCTCCTATGCGTGATGAAAATCAGTTGCATGCTGCTGTAGTAGAGATAGTAGCTCACAAAGACGCAGAAGTTAAATATTCTACAGTACAAAACTGGTATCCAGGTGATAAGAACGGTAAGGGTGGAGTTTACAACTTCGTTACTAAGAGAGGACTTTGCGAAGGTGAGAACTCTAAAATCTCTTGGACTCAAGTAGAAACTGGTTCATCTATTACATGGAAATACCCAAGTTGTGTACTGAAAGGCGACAACTCAATCGGTGAGTTCTATTCAGTTGCTGTTACTAACAATTTCCAACAGGCCGACACTGGCTCTAAGATGACTCACATTGGTAAAAACACTCGAAGTAGAATTATATCGAAAGGTATTTCGGCTGGAAGAAGTGAGAACAGTTACCGAGGTCTTGTTAATATAACTAAGAATGCTAAAAATGCTCGTAATTTCTCGGAATGTGATTCGCTACTAATCGGTGATAAATGTGGAGCTCATACGTTCCCATATATTGAGATAGGCAACTCTTCTTCAGTAGTAGAACACGAAGCAACTACTTCGAAAGTATCAGAAGATATTTTATTTTACTGTAGCCAAAGAGGAATGGACGAAGCGCAAGCAATGGAGCTAATCATCAATGGTTATGCAAAAGAAGTATTAAATAAGCTGCCGATGGAATTTGCGGTAGAAGCACAAAAATTATTAGCTATCAGTTTAGAAGGTAGCGTTGGGTAGTCCCAATATCAACAAAGAAAATTAGAATTAGGAGTTTTTAAATGTCATTATTGAAAGTAGAAAATTTACAAGCAAAAATAGAAGATAATCAAATTTTAAAAGGTTTGAATTTGGAAGTTAATCCCGGTGAAGTACACGCTATTATGGGTCCTAATGGCTCAGGCAAAAGTACCTTGGCTTCTGTAATTGCTGGTAGAGAAGATTACGAAATAAACGGTGGTCGCATCCTTTTCGAAGGTGAAGACATTACAGATTTAGAGGTTCACGAAAGAGCACAGAAAGGTATTTTCTTAGCATTCCAATATCCTGTAGAAATACCGGGTGTGAGTAACGCTAACTTTATGAAATCATCTGTAAACGCCATAAGAGAAGCTAGAGGCGAAGAGCCACTTTCTGCAAAAGATTTCTTAGCTAGAATGAGAGAGAAATCTGCTCTGGTAGAAATAGATAAGAGCTTTATGAGCCGTGCCGTTAACGAAGGTTTTTCTGGTGGAGAAAAGAAGAGAAATGAGATTTTCCAACTAGCAATGTTAGAGCCGAAATTAGCTTTACTTGATGAAACGGATTCGGGGTTAGATATAGATGCACTAAAAATAGTATCGCAAGGTGTAAACACACTTAGAAACGAAAATAATGCATTCGTACTAATCACTCACTACCAAAGATTGCTTAACTACATAGTTCCGGACTTTGTACATGTATTGGCAGATGGTAAAATAGTAAAATCTGGTGGTAAAGAATTAGCACTAGAACTAGAGGAAAAAGGTTACGATTGGGTAAAAGATCACGCGATAGAAGAACAGACTGCATAAGGAGAAAATATGCCTATACAAGGAAATAATTTTAAAGAAAGAATACTAAGCAGTTTCGACATCTACGAAAATCATCTGAACGGTCATAAGGATTCTGCTCAGCATAAAGTCAGAGTCGATGCTATCAAACACTTCGAATCAAAGGGATTGCCTACTCTAAAAAATGAGCTATGGAAATATACTAATGTTGGTTTTCTGAATGGTCTTGATTTCAAACTAGATATCACTGAGACTAATCACAGTATTACCAAAGAAGATATTGACAATCTGAAAGTAGAAGGAATAGATAATTATGTAGTAATAGTCAATGGGTTCTACAATGATGAACTTTCAAGCTTTGATACTTCACTTGAAGTGAAAAGTATGAAAACAGCCCTAAATGATAATAAAGTTGACTTCGAAATGCATTATAATGCTTACTTAAAAAATGATACTAATGTATTTTCATCTATTAATACTGCGCTTTCATTTGATGGAGTATTTATCAAAGCTAAGAAAGGCTTAGTAGAGGAAAAGCCACTACATATTATCAATATAGTGGATACGAAAAGCGGAACTCAATTTAAGCAAGCACGAAATCTGATAATTGCAGAAGATAACTCGAATTTCAAGTTATACGAAACCAATCACACTATTGGCGATAACACTGGAATCTCGAATATAAGTACAGAAATATACGTAGGTCATAACACTCATCTGGAACATATTAAGTTCCAAAATGACACGGACAATGGTATATATTTCGCACAATCTGAAGCAAAACAAGAGAGAGATTCGAACTACACAAGTAACACGATTACTCTTAATGGTAAATTTGTTCGTAATGACCTAGGGACTACACATTATGGTGAGAATATAGAAACTCATTATTATGGATATTACTATGGTAGTGGACGTAATTTGATAGATAATCACACAATGGTTGACCATGCTACTCCTCATTGCGAGAGTAATGAGCTTTACAAAGGTGTTCTTGGTGATTCTTCTATTGGTACTTTCAATGGGAAAATACTTGTTCGTCCTGATGCTCAGAAAACCAACGCATATCAGTCAAGCAAGAATGTGTTACTGACTGACACTGCAAAAGTCAATGCGAAGCCCGAATTGGAAATCTATGCAGATGATGTTAAGTGTAGTCACGGTTCATCTACTGGGTCAATTGACAAAGACGCTTTATTCTATCTTCAAGCTAGAGGAATACCAAAGGAAAAAGCGAAAGCATTGTTGTTGTTGGCTTACTCACAAGAGATAATAGATAAGATAACTATAGAGCCAATACGCGAGTATATAACTCAGCAAGTAGAGCTAAAATTCGGTATGTAAATGACAACTCCAGTGAAAGAGTTTGACGTAAAAAAAATTAGAGAAGATTTTCCCATTCTAAATAGACAAGTGAATGGGAAAAATCTGATCTATTTTGATAATGGAGCTACTACTCAAAAGCCCCAAGCTATGCTTGATAAAGTATCTGAGTACTACTCTGACCTTAATTCAAACGTTCACAGAGGTGTTCATACACTAAGCCAATTGGCTACAACAGAATACGAAAATGCTCGCGAGACAGTCCGCAAATTCCTCAATGCCAAATCGACAAATGAGATTATATTCACCAAAGGTACTACGGATAGTATCAATCTAGCCGCTTATACATTAGGTAGAAAGTTTGTGAATGGAGGCGATGAGATACTGATTACAGAAATGGAACACCACTCCAATATAGTTCCATGGCAAATGTTAGCCGAAGAGCGAGGAGCCAATCTCAAGTATATCCCTCTTACAGATGCTGCCGAGCTAGACTATTCAAAATTAGAAGATCTAATCACAGAAAAGACTAAACTAGTCAGTTTAGTACATGTTTCTAATTCATTAGGAACGCTCAATTATATAGAAAAAGTAATTGAAAAAGCCCACTCAGTTGGTGCTAAAGTGGTAATTGACGGTGCGCAAGCAATACAGCACTTCGCTGTCGATGTGCAGAAACTTGATTGCGATATGTACTGCTTTTCTGGGCATAAACTCTACGGTCCATTGGGTATAGGTATTCTATATGGTAAGGAAGATTTATTAGA
>JBFHKR010000199.1:0-3986 GCA_041595255.1 Chlorobiota bacterium | reverse complement strand
GCTAAAGTAGTTGAATTAGTGAATACTGGAAAAATAGAAAAATAAACAGTACCTGAATTAAGAGATATTGGCAGGAATACTGTTAATTCTATAAACACGATTGCTTGGTTAGATGAATATGATGTAAATGTAGAAGTACTATCCATGGGTATAACATCTAAAGTAAATGGTGAACCTAATCATTTCTGTTTTTGTCTGCAATATATGAGATTGAGTTGGAGAATTTAAAGCTTCTTAATAAAATTTGACGTGATGCTTATCTGAAAGTAGGTAGAAAAGTAGGTAGAAAACGTGGAGATACGGAATCAATAGCCAAGTTTATGGAGATATAAAAAACCCAAAAGATAATATCATTAATAGATCAAGGTAAATCTGTAGGTGACATATCATGTAGATTATCTGTTTCTACTAGTTTAGTTAAGAAGGAAAACAAACATTACCTGAAAAGTTAAGTAGCTAATGAACGAAATGCTGGTGTATTAGCTATGAGAGTAAATTAAGATTTACTAAATCAATACCAATATGTAATAAGGTAAATAAATTACTTTAATTAAAAGATATTAGTTTTAGTAAGTGATGTGCTGCCAAAAGTACTAACCATAAAAAAAGCTCCTTGGTAAGAACTATTTTAGAATTAGAATTACATTTGAATTAGTTTGTAATGTATATAATTATACATTTGAGAAATAATAATTAAACTTTACTACTAAACTACATATCCTAAATCCATAGCCACTCTAACAAGCTGAATAGTAGAATTCACTTGAAGCTTTGTATAAATATTATTCCTATGTGTTTTTACTGTCTTTTCTGAAATAAATAGTTTACTAGCAATTTGAGCATTTGTAAGTTCATCTTCACATATTAAAGTAAGAACTTCTCTTTCACGTTTAGTAAGTGCCTGAACTTCATTCAACTCATTCACTAGATTTCGTGTTCTGTTTATTATACTGGAAGTTATCGAACATAGGAATCTTTCATTTTCTCCTACCTTTTTTAGACCTTCTACAATCTCATTTTCAACGGCTGATTTATTTATTATACCATCAGCACCATTTTTCAATAGATTATCTAAAACCCTTGGCACCTTGTTGAATGTCATAATTATAATTTTAATATGTGGATTGCTTTTCTTCAATTCTTCAAGTACTATATAGCCATTACCATCGTCCATTGAGAGGTCAAGTATTACACAATCAAATTTTTTATCTTGCCCAATGCAACTTTTTAGGAATTTGTTACCGCTGTTGAATGTTGTTACAACTTCATAATCAGAATTAGCTCTTATATAACTAGAAATCATATTTAAAAATATGGTATGGTCATCAACAATTACTACTCTTTTCATATTATACACTCCAATTATTAATAAATTTATTAATTTTAAAAATGCAAACTAAATTACTTTTAAATTTATGCCTATACTTACTTGTTAGTATTTTTTTATCTGCTCAACTTAATTCTCTTCAAAGAAGCAAGGTCTATGATGAGTCTAATACTTTAAAGATAAGAGCAGTAACTGATACTCTAGAACAGATTCAAGGTTTTATTGTATTTGACTCTTTACTATCTAGAACAGACACAATGAAGTATTTCCATCTTTATTGTATGGGTAGGGATTACGCTCAACTAAACCCAAAACTTTCATATTCTATATCGGATTCTATTCTAATACATTCACAAAGAGACAACTATATTAGAGGAATTATCAGTGCCTATAATTTACGTGGCATTCTCTATACTTACGAAGATGATTATGTCAAAGCAGTAACTAATCTGAAAGAAGCAATACTGATTGGAGAAAATAATTTAAACAATCCTTCTGCTTCTATCAAAGATAAATATGGTTGTACTTTTTACTATTTAGGTGATTTGTATCTCAAGAGAAATGATTATAACGTAGCTTTAGGATATTACCAAAAATCATTAGAGGTATTTAGAAGCTTTAGTGAATCAGATTTACTAAAAGAAGATTTGAATTTTACTCTTACCTCATACGCATTTTCAACAATCCGAGAAGATAAAGCTTATGCTATGTATAGTATTAGTAGATGTTATTTACAGCTGAATCAACTAGATTCAGCTAATCATTATTTGATGAAGTCAAATGAGATAGTGAAGAAAACGCATTACGATAGATTACAATCTAGTATTTACCATTCTTTTTCTATTTTGAATCTAGCAAAAGGTGATACAGTATCAGCATTAGAGTATATAACCAAATCATTAGAAAGGACATTACACAATAACTTAAATGAATTTACCATCTACAATTATCTGAAATTAATGGAAATAAATCTCGCACGAAAGGACTTCTCAGATATAGATTTTATTTACTCTAACCTCATCAAACTAACATACAAGATGAATATGCTAAATGAGAAGGCAAGAACGCATCAGCTTTACTCTGAGTATCTATATGATATTTACAAACCAGTTGAGGCATATAATGAACTAAAAAAAGCTAATGTGGTTCGTTTAAAACTTGCGGACGAAGATAAATCTAGAGAGTTTGGTAAACTCGAAGCTGGTATCAAATATCAGAAGAGTTTGTATAATATGAAACTAAAGTCAATCAAAGCTAAAGAAGAAGAACAACGGCTGACATCTCAATTGTATTTCACTGTTGCAATTGCAATACTACTATTGCTAATAGCTGCTGTGATATTAGTTTATGCACGCAAGAACAAGCAACTAAATTCAGAACTAACAATTGCGAATGATGAGTTAGAACAAGCAAATACGAAACTATCAGAGTTGAACGACACTAAAACCAAACTTTTTGGTATTATTTCACATGATTTGAGAAACCCAATAAATGAATTTGATATAAGTGTGAAAAATCTATTAAACTACCCACCCCAACCCAATAATACACAAAAAAATTCAACTTTAAAAAATTTGAGTGAAAGTGCGAGTAATATACACAAACTTCTCAATTCATTACTTGAATGGGCGGAATCACAGTTCAAGGATATTTCTATAAATAAATCAGATGTAGATATAGAAAAAGTAATCAACAGAATCACTTCACTTAACAAATCACAAATTGATGCAAAGAACCTTCGAATTGTTAATGATTTGAAAATTCCTACCATTCACACCGATCCAAATATATTACATACAATAGTTCGTAACTTAATCCAAAACAGCATCAAGTATACACCAAGTGGTGGGGTAATCACAATATCAACAAGCACAGAAGATGATTTTGAAATATTAGATATTTCAGATTCAGGTAAAGGAATGACCCAGGTACAAATAGATGCGATACTACAAAATAGTCACTACCAAATCAATTTTGATGATATAAAAACTGGATCAGGATTTGGCTTACGTCTAGTTAAAGATTACTTAGACCAACTAGATAGCAATATAATAATTGAAAGCACACCCGATGTTGGTACATCCATTACTATTTACTTTTAGTAAAAATAATTTAATATCTACTCACTTTGGTGTATGGACTAGCCCTTACATTAAAATTAATTTGCTTTTGAAATAATTCACTAAGAATTATAATATATTTTTAAATTAAACAATAGAGATAGAGATGGATAACGCTACTATTTTAATAACGATGGAAGAAGATAATTCAAGCGATTTTCATTCGGATTATTTAGAAATTCTTCAACATATAAAAAAGATCCATAAAAGTAATAGGTATAATGGGTGTTTTGACAAAATCTCTATTTTATGGAGTCCAGCGTATATGGCAGCTAAAGCTATATATTTTAGGTCTGTACCAAATAATATTATAGCTGAAGTTATAAATTCAGAGAATACACATGAGTTGCTAACAAATATAGATGATTTTTTAAATTATATATTTGGTATTAATGATCAAGACGAAAGTTTTAAATTACAACTTAGTGAGTATTATACTATAGTCGAAGATATTGCGGATGCTTTTTTTTCGTGATATGTAAATACATTCTTTGAAATTAAATACAGAAGGTGTTAATTATATAATTTTTAATAGGAAT
>JBFHKR010000198.1:0-4045 GCA_041595255.1 Chlorobiota bacterium | reverse complement strand
CACGAATCATTTGCTTGAACTTTACTGTTTTTTTGATCAACTGATTGAGCAAACTTCAATTTTTCTCTAAGTAACAAACCTGCATCAGGAAATGTACCATCAGGCATTAATCTATCTTTCCAGAATTGCTCGAATCTCTTATATTGTTTGAACCCACTTCCTTTTGCAGTGATATCCACGGTTGCAAAATGTGCTTCTGCAACCGCTTGTATTTCTGATAACTTAACATCATCTCTATCTATAAATGGATCTAACCATATTTGAGAATAAATAGTTGACGAACACAATATTATGATAAGGAAATATTTAAATAATTTCATTTTTAAGACCAATTTAATTTTTTATTCTTTTTTATTGTTATAATATATAACTTACATTCTATTTAGACAAATTAACAGAATAGTTAGTTACAATTATTTATAAACAATTAAAAGACTTAATAATTACAATGAAAACTCTGAACCTTAAAATTAAAAATGCAGTTCCAACTAACCAATTTCAAGATATTGTTTCACCTTATAGTGGTGAAGTAATAGCAAGTATGGAACTTGCTGATGACAATGCAATTGAACAAGCACTTGTAAATAGTGTAGATTACTATAATAGTCTTATGAAAAATATGCCTGCTCATAAAAGAGCTGATATTCTCAATTATGTTGCAAAACGAATTCAAGAAAATCATGAAGATTTATCTTTGACTATAGCCAAAGAAGGTGGTAAGCCTCTAACTGACGCTAGAGCAGAGGTAACTAGAGCAATTAATACTATAGAAACTTGTGCAATGGTAGCATTGACAATCCACGGTGAAGAAATCCGAATGGATAGAACTGCCAAAGGAGAAAATCATACTGCATTTACTATTAAACAATCTATTGGGCCTGTTCTAGCTATTTCTGCTTTCAATCATCCTGTAAATTTGATAGCTCACCAATTAGCTACAGCTTTCGCTGCTGGTAATACTGTTATACTAAAGCCATCTTCAAGTACACCTATTTCTGCATATAAGATTGTTGAGTTCTTCGAAAATGCTGGTTTAGATTCGGGTGTTATATCTTTTCTAGGAATATCTAATGAACAAGCTGATAAATTAGTCTCAGATAAACGCCTTAAGTTTATTACATTTATAGGAAGTAGTAGAGTGGGGTGGGGTATAAGAAGAAAAGCTCACAATGGTGTTCGGATGGCTTTCGAACATGGTGGAACTGCAGTTTGTACTGTAGATAAATCAGCGAATCTAGATAAAGCAATCCCAAAAATTGCGAAACATGCTTTCTACCACGCAGGTCAAGTATGTGTATCTACTCAGAACGTATTCGTTCATTCTGATATTTATGATACTTTCCTTGATAGATTGATTGCCGAAACTAAGAAAATGAAAACTGGTGATCCTACTGATAGTGCAACAGAAGTAGGACCGCTTATCTGTAAAAGTGAAGTTGAAAGAGTAGAAAGTTGGGTCAATGAGGCAGTTTCCGAAGGTGCAAAAATAGAATACGGGTTTGAGAATATCGGAAACCAATGCTTAACTCCTACAATTATTACTAATGTTAATACGAATATGAAGATATTCAAAGACGAAGTATTCGGCCCAACTGTTAATATCATAAAATACAATGACCTACAAGAGCCAATTGACGCAATTAACAATAATGAATATTGCTTCCAAGACTCTATATTCGCACAAGATATAGATGTAGCAATGCACTATGCTAGAAACATATCAACTAAAGCTGTTATGATAAACGAAGGAACTGCTTTCAGAGTAGATTGGATGCCTTTCGGTGGTACAGCTGACTCTGGTCTTGGCTTTGGTGGAGTAAAGCACTCAATTGAAGATATGATGGACGAAAAAATGATTATGATAAATAGTAGTTATGGTGGATAGTAGTTTTGTTATTACCATCATGAAGATAAAAAAGTATTCTATTTAACACCCCGTCCTGCTTCGCAGTCCACCCCTCTTTAAAAAGAGGGGAATAGTTGGTTGTAATCTTATCTCACCACACTTATCTTCTTAGATAATAATTGTGTGGAGCTTTTTAGAGTTACTATATAAGTACCAGTTATTAGTTTGGTAAGTGAGATTGTATTTTGCTCATCAGTTGCAATGCTGATTAGCTTTGTTCCTTCTAATGTGTAGATGGACAGGTCATAGAAACCATCCTGTAGTACTTTTGGTAGTAATTCTATACTTGATTCAGTTACATACATATATTGTGCTAATACTTTATCAGAGGCTACTGATGATTCTGGGTCTTTGGCTTTGATTGTTGCTTTGTGTTCAGTTTTATATGTGAATGAGACTTCTTCTAACTCATTGTTTTTGTCATATTCTTGTATGCCAATACCTAATGAATCAACTAATATCTGTTCTTTTTCAGTTTGAGGGTATAGTTTAGGATTAAATACAATATCTACGATTACTTCACTCTCTGGTTTGATTGGCTTAGTTAGATTCCAATCAAATGGACTTATAGAGCCTATACTGAACCCTTTATCTTTTTCTTTCAGTTCTATTTTAGATAAATACAAATCTGTTTTCGTTGATAGATTACGAATAGTGTCTTGCAATTTGATAGACTTAGATTTATCATCAAATGTACCGAAGTCATGTTTTTCAGTAGCAAATAACTGAGGATATATAGTACTAACAGATACCTCAGAAAATGGTTTGAATTCACACTCAGTGATTTGATTTCCGTTGTTTACTCCCAATCCTATATAAACAGAGTCTTTGTATGTTTGGTTGTCTTCTATATTATCATCTTTGAAAGTATAGTTTATATATCTTACTTGGTTAGGTGGAATTGGTGTTCCAGGAGTCCAGCCATTTGGCTCATAAGAATCAATTTTAAATTTGGAATCAGGAGTCGCAACTTCAACTCTTGTAATATAAAGCGATTGAAAAGATGACATATTTCGAATAGTATCTTGGAATGATATAGTTTTGAAATTTGGATTTCTGATTTCATTGTAAGTTGTTTTGATTTCTAATTCTGCTTTTGGGTCAGATTCTATAAATATAGTCGTGTCGTTACCTGCTTTATCCACAAAGTACAGCAATGCAGAAGCTGGTTGATTCTTATTAATCTTTTCTAATGACCATTTAATTGTTTGGTTTCTACCTGGAATAAACTCACCTGATTCAGTTTCCCATTTGAATTCATAGTTCTCACCAGCCATCATATAAACATCTGCTATATTGGAACGGTTTTCTTCGTTCATTGGCATATCTGTTACTGTTGCGGTATTTAGATTGATATTTCCATCACAATCTTGCTCATAGTAAACAACAGGAGGTAAAGAATCACCCAAAGTTCTATTATAAAGAGAGAATGCAGATGGTAATCCATATCCACGTATTAAATCAGCTCCGTAAGAATAGCCAACAAATTTGCTATAGACTGATTTTAAATGATACACTCTGTTATTTTCAATTTCAAAAGAAACACTTCCATAATCTTTTCCATTATAATCTCCTTCAAAAATATTTAACTCAATTTCTTGATCTTCATTAAGCTTTATAATATCAGATAGTGTTCCAAGAGAATCGAACTTTCTTATTTCATTATCTTTTGGAATAGAACCATTTTCAAGTGGAAATGTTATTACTATCTTATTAGAGCGAAATAATACTTCACCTTCAGCGTGATTGTGAGGATTAGCAAATATAGCAGATTTAACACCTTGTTCTATGCTAGGTATTTGTAGCATATGTGCATCTCTGTGATATATATTTATAGTATTAGAACGATTTTCAAATTTATTATAATACATTAACCCTATTGGCTTGTCAGAAGTAATTGTTGCAGGTTTCATATTAGTTGACGTTTTCCAATTGTCAAACTCAATGTAAGAGTCACCAAAGTCAGCTCCACCACCTTTCTTAATATTCCCCATCAATTCGCCATTTCGATATACATTTGTATTATCTTCAGATGCAAAAGCTCTAAAGTAAGAAACACTATCTTTATTTATTAATGGTGTAAAGAAAAAATGTTTACCAAATGCGTCAGTTGGAAATTCCATTTCAGTAATAACTGAT